>NZ_FNFP01000002.1:300000-550443 GCF_900100845.1 Natronincola ferrireducens
CTTTTTATAGATGAAGCATATTCTTTAGCAAGGGGAGGGGAGAAGGATTTTGGAAAAGAAGCTATAGATGCTTTAGTGAAAGCTATGGAGGATTATAAGGATAGCTTTATATTAATTCTAGCTGGATATCAGGAAGAAATGGATGATTTTTTAAAAATCAATCCTGGGCTTAAATCACGGTTTCCTATACATATAGATTTTCAGGACTATACTATAGAAGAACTGGTAGATATAGCAGAAATGATGGTGACAGAAAGACAGTATACCATGCCGAAGTCAACTAAAGCTAAACTTTACGTGCTACTGGCATCAAAAAGAAAAAATGATGGCAGGTATTCTGGTAATGCGAGACTTGTAAGAAATTTAATTGAGAAGGCTGTTAGGAAACAAGCTGTTAGACTTAAAGGGCAATGCTATTATACAAGGGATGATTTAATTACTTTAAAAAGAGAAGATTTTTTGGATGGTGAAACTTTATGAAGTGTTGTATTTTGTTAGGCAAACCAAACGTTGGTAAAACATCTTTTTTTTTGAATTTTGCTGAGTATTTAGGTATAACTAAATGCATACTTGAGTTTATTGATTACCAGGGAATGAAAACAGTAAAAAACTATTCTCTTAGTATGGCTAAAAGCCACCTAATTAGTCCTTCCCCTTTTCACACTCGAGATATATGTAAATTAACCTTATATATACCTATATATAAAGGGCATAGTGAGTTTTTGCTCTATGACACAGGAGGATTAATCGATGGGATTAGTAAAGATGAAGGGATTAGAAAATCTATGGCCGAAACATTAAAATATCTTTATGATAGTCAAATAATATTACATATGATAGATGCTTCCAGCATATACAAAAACCAAATTAATACTTTAAGTGAAATAGATTATCAACTTAATCAATATGGGAGAAGTCGGGGATGTTATTGCATCTTAGCTAATAAGGTTGACTTAAAAGAAGGTGTAGGGGGTCTAGAATTGTTGAAAAAAGAATTTAAGGATACATATGTTATACCTACCTCATCTATCAAGAGAATAGGTTTTAAAGAGGTGAAAAAATTTGTTTCTAGAAATCTTTAAAACCTTTATAGCAGTATTTTTATTAGGCATTGTAATAAAGCTATTAGACGATGAGGTGGATGGAGATAAAGTTCTAAAGGCAGTCTATAGCAGCATTTATAAAGATATTTCAGCATATAAACTACCCTATAGTTTGCTATTCGTTAGCTTGACAATGCTATTACAACCTCATCTTGTTTTTTCCTTATTTACTTCTGCATATATGATTGGCATGTTTGATTTTCCAAATAAGAAGCTGCCTCTTAAATTAAAATCCTACCAAGAAATAGGAATTATTATTGTATTAAACTTATTTTTAATTCCATTAGAAATTTTCTTTTTAAGCTTTACAATTATCTTACTTATTCAACTCATCGATGATTTATTAGATTATAAGTATGATTTTAAGTATGGTTATAAAAATTATGTCAATAAATTTGGTAAAGGAGAGATAATTATTACAAGCTGTATTCTTTTACTTTTATGTTTGATATTATCATGGATAAACACAATAATAATTTTATCCTCAAATTTTTTCATAAATTACTTGTATGCTAGAATATAGGGGGGATATAATGTTATATGGGTACATACTTATTTGTTGTTTGATTATACTATTGATGGGCTATAGCATGGGACGGAGAATAGGTATAAAAGAAGGTAATGAAAAGGCATTTAGTAACACAATCATAAGTTTAAAGCTGGACTATTATAATAATAAAAGTTGTCCAATTTGTTCAAGCAGCCCCGAAAAAAGCGAGGGCGATGACAAACAAAACAAAAGATAAATAAGGAGGAAAATAAAATGAATTATGATAAAGCTATACTAAAAGAAGCTTTTGGAATTAGCTCAGATGTTTTAAATAAAGGGGAGATAATAGAGGAAAAGCTATATGATATTTACAGTAATCTTAAAAAAATTAAAGCCTATAATCAATATAAAGTCCTGCAGGCTATGCAGGAAAGTAATATAAGTGATCAGCATTTCAACTGGACTACAGGCTATGGTTATAATGATATAGGCCGAGATAAGCTGGAGGAGGTATATGCTAAGGTTTTTAAAAGCGAGGACGCTATTGTGAGACCAACCATCGCAAATGGGACTCATGCCCTAACCTTATGCTTAACAGCTTTATTGAATCCAGGAGATGAGATGGTAGCAGTAACAGGCAAACCCTATGACACACTAGATGAGTTGATTGGGATTCATGGTGACTATAGAGGAAGTCTTAAGAATATCGGCGTAAAATATACTCAAATAGATTTTTTGCACAATGGAGAAGTAGACTTTTCTGCTATTAAAAAGGAAGTAACAGAGAAAACTAGATTGGTATATATTCAACGTTCTACAGGATATGGCTTTAGAAAGGCTATAGATATTGATGCTATTGAAAAAATTGTTACATACATAAAAAATATAAATCCAAATATTTTATGTATGGTTGATAACTGTTATGGGGAATTTCTAGAAATAAAAGAACCTACAGAAGTGGGGGTAGATATTTTAGCAGGATCTTTAATTAAAAATCCAGGTGGTGGACTTGCTTTATCAGGAGGATATATTGTAGGAAAAAAATCTTTAGTTGAATTGGTTTCGTATAAGCTTACTTCTCCAGGCATTGGAAAGGAATGCGGTCTCACCTTTGGATTAACTAGAACAATGTTTCAAGGGCTTTTTTTAGCCCCTCATATTGTTACGGAAGCTGTAAAAGGTGCCATATTCTGTTCTAAACTGTTTGCAGAAGAAGGCTATGAGGTCAAACCTCAATATAATGAGAAAAGAAGTGATATTATACAAGCTGTAAAATTAGAAAGTGAAGAGAAGGTATTAGCCTTCTGTAAAGGTATACAGGCAGCTGCACCTATAGATTCATTTGTAACACCAATACCCTGGGATATGCCTGGATATGATGCTCCTATTATTATGGCAGCTGGAGCCTTTATTCAAGGCTCATCTATAGAACTCAGTGCTGATGCACCAATAAAGCCCCCATATATTGTATACTTTCAAGGAGGTCTAACCTATGAGCATAGTAAATTAGGAGCTTTAATGGCACTACAAAATATAAAAAACCTAAAGCTATAAAAGAAAACTTAGAAAAAAAAATTTAGGGAGACCCACAAGGGCTCCCTAAATTTTTCTAAATACTCCTATTACTTTTCCTAGTATCGTAACATCTATAACCCTAATGGGCTCCATAAATTTATTTTCTGGTTGTAATCTTATATGATCAATTTCACGATAAAATCTTTTCACGGTAGCTCCATCATCTAACAAAGCTACTACAATATCACTATTAGAGGCATAGGACTGCCTTCGAACAATAACATAATCTCCATCCAAGATTCCCGCTTCAATCATACTATCTCCTTTAACCGACAGCATAAAAACGTCTTCATCTTTATGATTTATAAAATCAGCTGGGAGGGGAAAGGTTTCTTCTATATTTTCTACAGCTAAAATAGGTTGCCCCGCTGTAACCTTTCCAATAATAGGAACATTTATTATTTCTTTATGTAGTTTATAGTCATAGTTATAGTCATTATCTAAAATTTCTATTGCTCTTGGTTTGGTAGGATCTTTACGAATATATCCTTTTTCTTCTAGTTTACTTAAATGCCCATGGACAGTAGATGTGGATTTTAATCCCACAGCTTGGCATATTTCTCTTACTGAAGGAGGATACCCCTTGGAACTGATTTCATTTTTCATGTATTGTAAAATTTGAAGTTGTTTACTATTTAAATCTTCATACATTTATATAAAGACTCCTCTCTAATCTAATATATACTTATTAGTTAGTATATCATATATATACAGCATTATCAAACATTTGTTCGTGGTAGGAGAGTAGTATACTAATTCTCGTCTAACCACTCAAAATTTTTAACGATTTCTCGCTTTACATTTTTTTTGTGAGCTGCATATAACTGTGTTGTTGTAACATTATCATGGTCAAGAAGATTCTGTACATCATATATAGAAAATCCCTGCTGTATTAAAGAAGTAGCCGCTGTAGCTCTTAATTTATGGGGGCTATATCCATTATTCTTACTAGTTCCTAAAGCCAAAGATGTATATTTTTTTACTAGATTACGAATAGCCCTAATAGTCATACGTTTGTTTTGCATTGATAAAAATAGAGCATCTTTATCGGCTTCATTCACAGTATTTTCAGGAGCTCGTTCATTTCTAATATACTCTTTAATAACTTTTTCACAGGTTTTGTTTAGAGGCATTAATACTTCCTTACTACGTTTGCGATAAATTCTAAAATCTCCTCTGTTAAAATTAAAAGAAGAAATATTTAGCTGTTGCAATTCGCTTACCCTAAGCCCATAGGTAACAAATAAGATAATAATTGCTTTATCTCTAAGCTTTGTCTTTTCCCAATATACTTTTTCCTTCTCTGTAAAGCCTTCTCCCGTCTCAACAAAGTCTAGCATTTTGGCAACCTCATCTATTTCTAATCGTTTTATGGCATCAGGCTGAGGTTTAGGTAATCTAATAGGATTAAAACCATCCGTTATATTTTTTTCTAAAATTTCATCTCTATACAAAAACTTAAACAGAACTGATAAAGAAGATTTCTTTCTGGCTAATGATCTATTTCTATTTTCAATTATTTTAACAAACTCATCTCGTTCCATTGTATATCTAGAACAATAGTCTCCTAAAAAACGATTAATATCTTTAGCAGAGATTTTATTAAAATCTTCAATGGAAATAGCAGTAGCAGTGGGAGCCTCAGTAAGAGATGACTCATTAACTAAATACTTGCAAAAAAATAATACATCTTCTAAATAAGCTAGACGGGTGGAGAGAGCCACACCGCTTTTTAAATAAAGGAAGAAGTCTCTCATAAAAGAAGGGAGTTGCCTTTCAATTTCCAAGCATCTTTCAATGATTTCATTTTCCTTTAACACAATATTGTTGGGTTTGTCAGACTTATTATGTATAGATAGTTTGTTTTTTACCATAAAATCACTCCTTGCTATAATCTATTTTAAAATGTATAAGAAGGGAAGGCAATAAGTATTTTGTAATAATTTTTAAAAATAACAGAAAATAAAGTTAAAATATAAATGAATTTAATTCTCCCTATTAACTATTCCCTAAATATACATTTAAAGAATAGTTGATAGGGAGAGATTTGCCACTATTCTTTACACTTATATATGTTCTAAATTACTACTATTTAAGTTCCCTTACTTTACTCCCCACTTTACTATTAAAATAACATTTATTAATTGCGTTGGTTAATATGTGACACTCAGTATCCAGAAATGAGATTTATAATATAATCAGGACTTTTTATGTAAAATTAAGCAAATTAGTTTTTAAATTTTTTATAATTAGCTTCAAGATATTTCATCAATATTTTGGGAGTTTTTTAATACAAACTATTATTATTTATCAAGGTTGATTTGTCGTTATTATTCTTCAAATTTCTTATATATCTACAACTTTGTAGATTTTTATCAAAAATTATAGTGATTTTTCTCGACATTAGTCTCAAATTAAATGTCGAAGTCATCCTTTCGTTTTTATATCCTTTCGACAATATTCTTATTTGTATACACGAATAAAACAACACTGCCTAACGCTTTAAATGTCGTTGGTATATTTATACGCGTATATTCATACATTCTTTCTTTGTGGATCTAACCTAAAGCTTCTGGTTTTAAAAAAGTTCTTTTTTAATTGATAACATTTATCATATGATAGATGGCTGTTGTCTTTGTAAATCACAGCAAGTACCCTATCCTTCACTTGTTTTAAACAACAAATTACTAATCCATTACTAAATTAAAATAAGATTCTATATTTAACTGTTTTTTATCTTAACATATTTGGGTATATTAATATTTGAGGTGATTAACTTGAAAATTAGATTAGGTTATGTAGCAATAGCTTTAAATATTCATGAAGGTTCCCCAAACAAAACTGTAACCTATAAAACCTTTTCTCAGCTTCCCGATGATGAAACGAAGCTGTATAAACTTAAATCTCTTACAAAGAAAAATTTGGAAACAACAAAAAGAATTCTTATATATAACAAAGCCCATAACATTGCTTTATATCGTTTTACCTCTAAGCTAGTGCCCTTGGCTACTCACCCGGAGGTAATACAATGGGATTATATTCAGGAATTTAATAATTTATATAAAGATATTGGAAAATTTATTCTAGGCAATAAACTTAGGGTAAGTGCTCATCCTGATCATTTCACTCTGATTAATACTCCAGATGAGAAGGTTTTAAAAGCTTCACTACAGGATTTAGAGTATCATGTGAAGGTTTTTGAAGCTATGGATTTAAATCATCAGGATGGTAAGCTTGTTCTACATATTGGGGGAACTTATGGCAATAAAAAAGTAGCCACCGATAGATTTATTGGTAATTTTAAAGAATTAAGTCCAAGGTATAAAAATCGTATTATTTTAGAAAACGATGATAAATCCTTTACTGCTAAAGAAGTACTTGAAATATGTGAATACTTGCAAATTCCAATGGTGTTAGATATTCATCATCACTGGTGCAACAACAACGGTGAAAACATTAGAGAGCTAATACCATTTATTTTTGACACATGGAAAGGAGAAAAGCATCCTCCTAAAATTCATGCTTCAAGTCCTAAGGATAATAAAAATATTAGAGCTCATGCCGATTATTTAGACTTAGATTTTTTGATGGGTTTTATTAATGATGCAAAAAATCATGGATGTGACTTTGATATTATGATTGAAGCTAAAAAAAAGGACTTGGCACTATTTAAACTAATGGAGGATTTCAAACAAATTCAAAAAGAGGCAAATATAGATATATTAAACGAAGCTACTATTCAAATAAATTAACAGGGGTTTTGTTTCCCCTGTTAATTTATTTGCTATTGTTTTAGACTAATTTCTCACAGTATATATTTAATAGATTAAGTCTATCTATTTTATTGCTTAATAATTTAGTATCTGTAGTGTATAAATTTAATTGCTTCATTCGTTTAAAATAATCTCCCCCTGCAAAAGTGTATCTTCTTTTTAATCCTTCTTCTTTTAGAATTTCTTCATTAGCATAAGCAATTATATCTCCTGATGCAAGATTTCTAGGAAGCTCTAGTAATGGCATTCCCAATAAAGTTCGAACTGCATTGTGACCTGCAAGACTACCGGTTACGATGGCTTCAGTATGACCAACAAAGAGTCCCCCCTTCTCTCCCCCGCATAGTAAATTATCTAATCCATCAACCTTCATACCATTATTACGTGGAGCTATAGATAAATATCGAATAGAGTTCCCTATTCCCCCTGCATATGGATCCTCAAAACGTACATTCTCAAAACCTGGTAGCTTTCTTAATTTTTCTAATGGATAGAATGGTGCCATTAATTTTGCATGACCTGTATCCAGCAATACAAGATTTTCTGCATATTCCTTTAACGCATATTGTTGGCATACCTTCATATTTAACTTATCCATGTTCACATCTTCTTTAGGTACTGGAATTACAAATACTCCTTTTTTATTTAGTTCCTCTACTATTTCCTTAGATAGAGAGTCCTTATTCAATTTGCAGGAACCACTAAAGGCTCCAAAGGAACCATTAGATCTTTGACCTAATATATCCTCTACACCAGCCTTATAACTTAAACTAACTCTAGGACCAAAAGAGGGACATCTTAGGATACACATAGCACACCCATTTCCATACTTTAAACAATTACCCATAGGTCCAGTGGATCCTGTTGTTTCAATAAATACATCACCCTCTACAATACTGTTATCTTGAAGCTTAATAGCTGCTATTTTATTATCCTGCTTTATAACATCTATGACTCTTTGTTGAAAATATATTTTAATACCCTTGTATTCTAATAATCTTCTAACTCTAGGCTCTATAATAGTTACATCATAGAGATTTGCATGTTGATGACCTGGAAAATCGATGTTTTTGTGTCTAGAACAATTATCACATAACTCAAAAAGTTCGTTTGCTCCCAGCAAAATTGATTCTTCAGTAGCTGTATAACGACCATTATTTCTCATAATCCCTCCCACATTACCTAAACCTAACACCATATCAGTTCGTTCGTATACAACTACATTGGCACCAGCTTTTTTCGCTGTTATAGCAGCTGCACAGCCAGCCCAGCCCCCACCTATAATAACTACTTTAGTTTTTGTCATAAGAAATCCCCTCCTAACTTTGACTTTTTACTATTTGGGTTTTACAGGTACGAATAGGGATTCCATTTATATCATACATAGTACATGAACCACAAATCCCTTCCCCACAACACAACTCATTATTGTTTGTTCTTACTACATTCATACCCTCTAGTTTTTCAATTGAAGAAAACAATCTGCTCTTCAAATAATCAGATCCTCCTAAAAAAACAACACCATAGGTTTTAGTGTCCAACTGTTTTTCTAAAGCCTTTGTTCCTTCGGACTCATATAAATTGCATTCTATTGTTGAGTTTATGTCACAGTATTCTTCTATGAAATTATAATTTATTGATCCTCTGTCCAGTATCAAATCTATATTATTGTTATTTCTTAAAAGATAATGAATTACGAGAATTGCTGGTGCTTGAGCAATTCCTCTAGCTATGATTAAACAATTGGTATTTTGTGTCTGCTTTAAATATTCTAGTCCAAATACTCCATTCCAATAAGGACCCCTTATTAACATATAGTTATCTGCACTTTTAATGGTTTTTGTTTTTACACCATGAATTTCTACTGCTATTTTTATATAATCTCTTCTGCTATCAACACTCATTACAGAGATGGGAATATCAAAATATTGACCAAAATTTTCATTACGAATAAAAATGTAAGAGCCAGGTTGATTTACCTGCCTAGCTAATGTATGAGGGACTTTTAATGTGAAAACTATGAGTCGATCCCCTAACTCCTCTCGTTCTGTAATTTCAGCCCTAATATCCCCTCTAGGATTCTTCTTTTTATGACCTTCAAATGTAAATGCTTGATAAATACATACACCTCTCCAATCGCAGTCGCAAAATTCCTTTTCTTGTAAATGTGAACAAGTAATGCAATCCATAGTTTCAGCTAAATAACATGGACAATAATCACTCCCAGCATCAATACACTGCCAACGGTGCTCGCTCATACTTTCCCTCCTTCTTCCATCAAAAACATACTATAATATTAGAATATTTTTTTAAGGCAATTGTGTTACAAAGTTTTATGAGAAACCACCACAAAAAAGCAGCTATTGCTATTAGCTGCTTAGTTCTTTTATTTGACTCTAATATATTTTTAGAAACTTTAATACTCTTTCCTTTATAGTTAACTTATCTATGTTTTCATTAGCTAATAAGCTTTGGGTATCTATTAATTCTCCATTTAAATAAGTTAACATCTTGCCAATAACCTGGCCATTTATTATAGGTGCATCAAGAAGCGTAGGAGTTTGTATGACAGATATTATTTTTTCTTCTTCTCCCTCTATAACAGGAATGATGATTGTTCTCGGCGCCCTTACATAAAGATAATCTTTAGTACCATTCTCCACCATAATTTGTTTAATTATATCCCCTTTTTCCACTAGCTTATAGGGCTGATATTTTTCAAAAGAGTATTCTAATAATTGTTTTGTGGTATTAAACCAATCCCCATCATTTAATGTTATTGCAATAAATTGCATATTGTTTTTAGTAGCCGAAGCAACTAAGCATCTTCCTGCTTTTTTAGTAAATCCAGTTTTTACTCCATCTCCACCTTCACAAATATTCAAGGTTTTATTTTTGTTAGTAAAATGCTTATATCCCTCCCTTTCAGCTACCCAAAACTTAGTTTTAACAATTTGTTTAAAAGTAGGATTTTTAAGGGCTTCTCTTGTAATGACAGCAAGATCATAAGCAGTTGTATAGTGATTATCATCATGTAAACCATGGGGATTCATAAAGCTTGTATTATTTGCCCCTAGTTCTCTGGCTCTTGCAGTCATGAGGACTGCAAATTCCTCTATAGAACCACTGACCTCATAGGCTATAGCTTCTGCCGCATCATTACCTGACCTCAACATTAGCCCATAGAGTAGATCAATCATCCTTACTTTTTCATTTGCTTCTAAATATATAGAAGAGCCCTCTACCCCCTGAGCCTTTGGATGAATCTCCACTTTTTTATCTAAGGGAATATTTTCAATAGCCAAAAGTGCTGTCATAATTTTAGTAGTACTAGCCATTGGTAGTTCTTCAAAAATATTTTTTTCATATAATATTCTACCAGTTTCTACATCCATCACAATTCCAGCTTTACCATTACACTGTATCTCCTCAGCCCACACCTGATGGGGAGATATTAAATGAAAAACCAGCATCACTACTACAAGTGCTGCTTTCTTATACATAGCACTTACCTCATTTCATATAATAAATAATGTACGTAAATTATTATGAACAAAAGTGAGGGTTATCATTCTAAAAAAGCCATAAAAAATGATAAGTAATGTTTCATTACTTATCATTTTGTTCTTTTTTATCAAATTCATGGCGAATTTCACACCCAAATTCTTTAGCTAATTTTTCTGCTTCTCGTATATCCTCATTACCCCAAATGGACCAACCACCCTTTAAAGTTCCATCTACATAGATTTCAACCTTATCTTCCTTAAAAATCATAATCTTGCTATTTCTTTTTTTCATTTGTTCTATTTGTCTATTAACTGATTCCTCCACATCTACATCTAAAACCTTCATGGCTATAAATAAACAAGACATTGCATCCTGAAGTTCTCGTTTAGCTTTATCTAAATCATCCTTCATTAATGCCTTTAACGATTCTGCTACTTCTTCATTTAGGTGGCTGATGGCAGTTTTAGCATCATTAGTAATATACTTTCTATTATCCCAAATCATTTCAACAGCATCTCTTATATCCATATTCTCCCCCCTTTTTTATGGAAATAACTTTGTTGTATATATTATACGATTATAATGAAAAACTTTCAAATCAATATTAAGATTACTTTATCTACAAAAGATAGAGGATATAAAAAATATCCTCTATTCATAGGTAATTATATTGTTGGCTCCACCATCTGATTTTTCTTTATTACTGAACATACTTTGAATACTTTGAACAACCTTCGGTGCAGTAGTGATGAGGTTATCAATCATATTAGCCCTTTGATCAACTGGCATGAGCTTTATGTGCCCATTACCAACCACCATAAATGCTACAGGTTGTACAGAAACACCAGCACCAGCACCACCTGCAAAAGGAAACTTTTCCTTATCATATTTATTATTTTCATCCTCTTGACTTTGGTTATCTGAAGAATCTCTATTTACATAGTCACCACCTCCAGATGCAAATCCGAAGGATACCTTTGATATAGGTATGATTACTGTTCCATCTGGAGTTTCAACAGCATCTCCAACAATTGTGTTGACATCTACCATCTCTTTAATACTTTCCATTGTTGTTTTCATTAATGCTTCAATTGGATGCTCGCTCAAATTTTCCACCACCCTTAAGTTTTATTAAAAGCATTTTTATACCCGCATTTATAATATATCCTATTTTCAAGGTGACTATACAATGAAAAGTTGTTGTAAGCTTTTCAGAAGCATAACAAGGAATAACATTAATTTGGATATCCTTGAGTGTAAATCCAGTCTTCAAAAAAACAATAATATTAGACTTAATTGCCCACAAGAATCCACTTGCAATAGCTGTAACTGCCGCATCTTCTAATCCTATTTCAGTACACCACTGAATTTGATGAATGATAATTTTTCTATTAATATATTGGTAAACTTTCCAATATCTTCTATAAAAATATTTTATTAAATCTATCCCAGCTTTAATTTCATCAAAATTCAATCCCTCATTTTGTCCTTCCTCTCCACTAAGAGATGCCTCTGTCCTAGCTATTTTAGCTTTTTTATAAATCCTTGCCCTTATAATAGAACGTCCACCATCAAAAAAATCTACAAAAGGAATAGTTGTTTCATATTTTATCAATTCTTTTAACGCAGATATTCTAATATTAATTTCGTCATTCTCCCCTTTTCTCATCATGCCCAAGTCAATCTTTATATTGACAAAGAGAATCCCTATGAATAGTGTTAAAAAAGTAACAAAGCCTATTAATAAGTAATATAGCATCAAATCACCTCAAAACCGTAGTATTACTATTTTTTCCATTTTTTCTTATTATAGACTTATTTGTTTATTCTATTTTAATAATAAAACTTCTGACTAAACTCCACTATAAAAGCCACCCCTTCTTAGATGATTTAGAATGAGTGGCTTTTATCATTTATTTAGTGAAAATGTCTCTTACTTCCTCCTCCTGCTGCTCCTGCGTTAGTAATTTAAATTCACTTATATCTGGGAGCTCCTCAAGGGATTTCAATCCAAATGTTTTTAAAAAATTTAAAGTAGTACCGTAGACGATAGGTCGACCTATTCTCTCTAATCTCCCCTGCTCTTCTATTAAATTCTTTTCTTGTAGGGTACTAATTGCCTTATCGCACTTAACCCCTCGAACCTCTTCAATGTCTACTTTAGTAATAGGCTGTTTATAAGCTATAATTGCCAATGTTTCCATTGCAGCTTGTGTTAGACCTTTGTTTTGCTTAGGCTCTACGAGGTTTTTAATATAGTTATAATGTTCAGGTCTTGTTGACAGTTGGTAATAATCATTCATTTCAATAATTTGTATACCTCTCTTATGAAAATTAAAGTCATTCATCATATCTTTTAAAACAGCTTTTACTTCATTACTATCTATTGATAAAGCTCGGCTTAATTCCTTAGACGATATTGGCTCCGACCATACAAACAATATTGCTTCTATAATTGATTTCATTTCCTCTTTATCCATAAACAACACCTCTGGTAATTTCCTAATTTATTCCTTCTATTGTTATACCGTCAAAACATTTTTCTTGTATAACCTTTACTTTCTTCATTTTCATCAATTCTAATAAGGCTAAAAATGTGACAACAATCTCTATTTTATCTGTTAACGATGTAAAAATACTAGTAAAGCAGATTCTTTTATCTATTTCTAGTTTTTTCATAATACTATTTAACTTATCTTCTATTGTTACTGGCTCTCTATTTATTTGTCTTATATGAGACAAGGCTTCATTCCTTTGATTACTCTTATTAAAAAGCATCTTGTTAAAAACATTTATTAAGTCCTTAACCTCTAAATTTTCAAAAACTGTATCATATTTAGAGGATTCTATAAGGATTTCTTCCCTCTGTTTAAAGAATAATTTGTTATAGTAAACTTCTCTCTTCCTCAATTCTTCTGCCACAGCTTTATATTTTTTGTATTCTAGTAATCGTTTCACCAATTGACTCCTAGGGTCAATGTCTTCTTCAACTTCTTCATCCTCTAAGACTTCATTAGGCAAGAGAATTTTAGATTTGATCTCTATTAATGTAGCTGCCATTACCAAAAACTCACTGGCAATATCTAAATCTAATTTTTCCATTTCATAAAGATAATAAAGATATTGTTCCGTAATTTCATTAACAGGTATATCATAAAGATCAATTTTGTTTTTTTCTATAAGATGGAATAATAGGTCAAAGGGACCTTCAAAAGCTTCTATTTTTATTGTATAGCCCATTTAATTCCTCCTAAATTATATAAATAACTAAACCCATTAACATATTAAGCATATAAGTTACTATAGGAAATAACATCTTATTAATAATACGGAAGTAAACTAATAAAAATAATAGAACATAAGAATACTTCTGTAGTTCATAATATTTATATTCAAAACGACTAGGTAAGATAGTTAAAAGTAGTTTTGATCCATCTAAAGGAGGTATAGGAAATAAATTAAATACCGCCAATACTAAGTTAATAAATATAGCAAAATACAACAAATCATAGATAAATACACTTAATTCAAACTTTATGGCTAACCCTAGTCCTAGTGTTAAGAATACTGCCAATATAATATTAGAGATAGGACCAGCAATAGATACAATGAAATATCCAGCCTTTCTATTAACAAAATTATTGGGATTAATAGGAACTGGTTTAGCCCATCCAAATCTAAAAAATATAAGCATTAGAAAGCCTACAATATCAATATGAGACATTGGATTCAAGGTCAATCTCCCATAATGCTTAGCTGTAGGATCTCCTAATAGATAGGCACTATATGCATGAGAAAATTCATGGACTGTTAGTGCCAATAATATTCCTGGTAAGGTTAGTAAAATTGTAGTTAAATCTAGATTAAACACCATCTCTCCCCCCCTTGATTTCCTCATATAGTCTATAGGCATAGTTTATTTCATCTCTTCTATCATATATTTCCCCAAGAACCTTAGCTTTAAGTATAGCGTCAAAAATTATTTTATAGGTTGGTCCTGGCTTTATATTTAAATCCACCAAATCCTTTCCCGATATGCTGGCTTTTATATTTCTTAGGTTCACCATATAGTACGTAATATAATGTCTTATATATCCATTAGTACAATTGTTATAGTAAAATATCAACCCCTCCATACTATGTTTATGTAATGTATTATAGAGTGTATACCTGTCTAAGTCTTCTGTATCAAGGATTTTATAAGTATGCTCTTTTTCCTCCAATGTAGCTTGTATATTTAAGATTGATGATTTATGGGGAACAAATTTATTGATTACCTGGAAAATTTCATCAATAGGTAAATCATCTAACAACTCCATGATAACAATAAGCTTCTTATTTACTTTTTCTTTGTAGAAGGTGCTAAAAACTTCAATAGATTTTTGAATGTCCTTTACTTTATTTATCTTTATATCGGTAACTATAAGCTGGGGGTGCAGGGCCTGAAAAATATTGTAATGATTAAGAAGAGATAATATATTTTTATCTAAATATCTATCATCTAGGAGCAAGAGAATCTCTTCTCGAATTCTATCAACACTTACTTTACCTATCATACCATCCTTGATAGCTTCCTCTATAAAATTATTAGTTTCATCTTCGATCCTAAAGCCTAACCTGGAGGCGAAGCGGAGTGCCCTTAAAATTCTAGTAGGGTCTTCAATAAAGCTTAGATTATACAATACTCTAATTTTCTTATGTCTCATATCCTCCAAACCACCAAAATAATCAATCAGTCTTCCAAAGCTATCTTTATTAACTTGAATAGCCATACAGTTTATGGTGAAATCCCTTCGAAAAAGATCATTCCATATTGAACTTCGCTCCACAACTGGTAATGCAGCAGGATATTCATAATACTCCCTTCGTGAAGTTACAACATCTAATGTATTACCATTTTCAAGTTCAATACAAGCTGTTCCAAACTCCTTATGCTCTATTAAATTTCCACCTAACCTACTATGTAATTCATTGGCAAATAGAAGTCCATCCCCCTCTATGACTAAATCTATATCTAAATTTTCTTTTCCTAATAATAAATCCCTAACAAATCCACCTACTACAAAAACCTTTTTATCTAAATAATCTCCCACCTCTCCTGCAGTCTTCAGAAGATAATAGATATCCTTAGGTAGCTGTTTAATCTTTTCCTTGCAATTTACCGTTTCTTCCGTTGTCTCTTGAAAATTTTCCTTGTACCAATAGGGATGACTTTGTCCATGAAGCATTCTTAACAAATCCGTTCTAGTTACAATACCAATGATTTTTTTACCTTCTACTACAGGCAATCTTCCAATATTATTTTTAACTAACAAATCATTAATTTCAGCTAAGGATGTGTTAGACTCAATAGTTTTAACATCCCTTGTCATAAAACCTTTAACAGGAGCATGACTAAGACTATGTATCATAGCTTTGTCTATATCTGTTCTAGATATAATACCAATGATATGATTGTCTTTTATGACGGGCATTCCTGTATGTCCATACCTCAGCATAATCTTATTAACTTCTTCTACTGTCATATTCTCTTTAACTGTTTTAACAGGATAATTCATTATATCCTTAGCGGTTATCTGGGGCTTGATTTTTCTATGTAAATTCTCTAACACTACTTCTTTTATGTTTTGCAAGTCACCATGCTTTATAGTAGCTGAAGCAGCTCCAGCATGGCCACCTCCCTTAAATTCTTGTAAAATATGAGGTATATTAATCTCTTCCTTTGAACTTCTACCTATAATATAACAGCGGTTTTCCATTTCTACAATGAGGAATACTGCATCACAATTTTGGAGCCCAAGCATTTTGCTAGCTATGTAGCCTAATTCCCCAATGTATAGGTCGCTTTTATAAAGGGAAACAATCACTTTATAGTGATTAATTTCTATAGTTTCCATGTTTAACAAAAGAGATAAAAACAACTGATTGTAATCCTTACCAAAGGAGCCTTCCATATATTCATTGACGATTGCTAGATCTGCATTCTTTGTTAAAAGATAAGCTACTGCCTCTGCATCCTGAGGCTTTGTATGGGGTAGCGTTAAGCAGTTTGTATCAGCATAAATACCTAAAGCAAATAAAGTGGCCTCAAAAGATGTAATAGTAATATTTTTTCTCTTAATTTCTTCTATTAAAATACTAGTGCAAGCTCCATAAGGTTTTATTATTTTTTTAGCATCCTTGATAGTATCATGGGATGATTCCATATGATGATCATAAATAACAATAGAACTACTGTCTTTTTTAAACGCCTTAAACTTTCCTATTCTTTTAAGGGAATTAGTATCAACAATGATTAATTCCTCGATATCATCAATAGCGATAGTGCTAGCCTGTTTTATAGGTAGTATGTTTTTATAAAGACTATAAAATTTTTTCACATCATTGCTTACCTTTCCAGAAAAAACCATAATAGCTTCTGGATAAATTTTTGAGCAAGCCACCATACTGGCAATTCCATCAAAATCCAAATTCTCATGACTGATAATTACCTTCATTCTACCGCTCCTTTGCTATGTTTGACTAATTCATTATAACATACATATATTTTAACAAAAAGTAAAGCAGTACATTTCTGTACTACTTCTAATTAGTATATCTAAATATTTATTTTAATATATCAAATGCTATATCTAATGACCCATCATTCTTTGAAACATTCTACTCAACATATTTAACACTGATGCCCGTTCCACTGTTTCTGAACTTGTAATATCTACTTTTCCTATTTCTTTACCCTCTAATGTAACAATAACTTCTCCTATTTTTTCTCCTTTAATTATTGGTGCTTTCACAGATTGAGGTAAAATAACTTCCTTTTTTACAGATCCTTCTTCCCCTTTTTTCACCAGTACCTTTAAATCATCCTGACCTACAACCTTTACTTCCTGAACTCTTCCCTTTTCAACTGGTATACTTCCCAAAATCCCATCTTTTTCTACAATCTTTACTGTGTTAAAGTTTGCAAAACCATAATCCAGTAGCTTTGTTGTTTCACTAAATCGAATTGGAGAAGTAGGGGCTGCTAGTATAACGGCAATTAAACTTGTTGCTCCTCTAGTTGCTGAAGCTGACAAACAATATTTAGCCTCAGAGGTAGATCCAGTTTTTATTCCTGTACTACCTTTATATGTTCTAATTAATCGATTTGTATTAACCAATTCCTGCGTAGAAGTAGTTCGTCTGCCTACATCCACCGTATCCATCCAAGTCGTTAACCATCGATGCACTTCTTTATGCTTTAATAGTTCTCGAGACATTAAAGCAACGTCATAGGCTGATGTAACATGTCCTTCTGCTGGAAGTCCATTTGTATTAACAAAGTTAGTATTTTCCATACCTAGTTCCTTAGCCCTAGCATTCATCTTTTCAATAAATAGCTCGTCAGTTCCAGCAATATGTTCAGCTATAGCAACACATGCATCATTTGCAGATCTTATTGCTATCCCCTTCATCAAATTCTCTACTGTTTGAACCTCACCTGGTTCTAAGTAAATTTGTGTACCTCCCATAGAGGAAGCCCTTTCACTAACCACTACTTTATCTTCTAAGGTAATTTTATTACTTTCTAAACCCTCCATTACTAAGAGCATTGTCATAATCTTTGTTACACTGGCTGGTGGTAATGGTTCATGGATATTCTTTTCATAAAGAACTGTACCTGTTGATACATCCATTAGAATAGCTGCTTTACCATTTATATCGAAGGGCTGAGCGTAGGTTACAACTGCATAGTTGCTAAAAACCATAGTAATTACAAATAGTATACAAATAACTTTAATAATGTTTTTTCTCATAGTTCTCCTCCTTGTATCTATTTTAATGTTAGGTTTTCCATCAAAGGGTTTAGTTATACAAGAAGGAATTTAGAAAAACAGAGACTTCCCTTACAGTCTCTGTTTACCATCCTTTGTTGCTACCTCTTCTTTTTTCTTTTTTGATTGGTTGATTGCTTCAACTTCCTATCCTATAATTTGATTTTTAAAGCTTTCTCCTTTACCGGTAGATGGTATACCTAAAATATCAGAAATTGTAGCAGCAATATCAGCAAATGATTTCCTTGTTCCTAAATTAACATTGCTATTAACTTTATCACCATAAATAATGATAGGAATATATTCCCTAGTATGATCCGTACCTTTAAAGGTTGGGTCATTACCATGATCAGCCGTAATAATAATAATATCATCTTCTCTTAAGTTCTCTAATAGTTCAGGAATTCTAGCATCCATTTCTTCTAATGCATCTTTATAACCCTTGGCATCTCTTCTATGACCATACTTAGAATCAAAATCTACTAGGTTTGTAAAAATAATACCTTTGTTGTTTTTTTGTAGATAATTTATTGTTTCATCTATACCTGCCATATTATCTTTTGTATGTACGGCCTCTGTAATCCCTTGTCCATTAAAAATATCCTCAATCTTACCAACGGCTATGACATCTAACCCATAATTCTTAGCAATATCCAAAATTGTTTCTTCAGAGGGATTAAGAGAAAAATCTCGCCTATTAGAGGTTCTTGTAAATTTGCCTACTTCTCCTATGAAGGGTCTAGCTATAACTCTAGCTACTGCTTGATCCCCCATCATGATCTCCCTAGCAACTTTGCAAATTTCATAAAGCTCTTCAAGAGATATTATTTCTTCATGGGCAGCTATTTGAAACACACTATCCGCTGAGGTGTATACTATAGGATACCCCGTTTTCATATGCTCTTCCCCTAGCTCTTCAATAATAACGGTTCCTGAAGCTGGTTTATTACCTAAAGTTTTTTTTCCAATTCTTTTCTCAAACTCCTCCATTACTTCCTTAGGAAAACCATTAGGATAGGTATTAAAGGGCTTTGTAAGATGTAATCCAGCTATTTCCCAATGGCCAGTAGTTGTATCCTTGCCGTGGGATACCTCTAAGGATTTACCAAAAGCCCCTAAAGGATAATCTATAGCTTCTATTCCGGAAATATCATCAATATTACCCAGACCCAGTCTTCTTAAATTAGATAAATTTATTTTGCCTTCTTTTTTAACAATATTGCCTAAAGTATTTGCTCCAACATCTCCAAAATCACCGGCATCAGGTAATGCTCCTACACCAACACTATCTATGACAAATATAACAACACGATTAATCATAAAATTCCTCCTTTATTTAATTTTTATATTATTATACCCTTCAACAATAAATATAATTTAATTCTTTAATGATCTATTATAACATTTAAAAGAGGACCTAAACTAGGCCCTTGGATGAGTTTTATTATAGACATCCTTGATTTTGTTTTTTGTAATGTTTGCATATATTTGTGTAGTAGATATATCTGAATGTCCTAGCATCTCTTGAACAGACTTTAAATCTGCACCATTTTGTACTAGGTGGGTAGCAAAGGAATGTCTTAATGTATGGGGGGTAATAGTCTTTTCTATATTGGCCTGCTTTGTGTAAGCTTTAATAATTTTCCAAAATCCTTGCCGGGTTAAACCACCACCCTGCATATTTAAAAAAAGTAAATCTTGATTATCAGTTTTGACAAAAGAGCCTCTAGCTTTATTTAAGTAATCTAACAATGCTTTTAGAGCTAGAGTTCCTATAGGTATAGTTCTTTCTCTATTAGAGGATGAACATTTGACAAAGCCCAAGCTTAAATTGACATCATTAATTGTTAGAGAGATCAATTCCGACACCCTAATACCAGTGGCGTACAAAAGCTCAAGCATAGCCTTATCCCGCATACCTTTACTTGTCCAAGCCTCAGGTTGATTTAATAAAACATCTACCTCTTCTAGGGACAAAATACTTGGTAATTTCTTTTTTGTCTTTGGAGATTCTATGTTTAATGTAGGGTCCTTTGGAACCATCTTACTCTGCACTAAATATTGATAAAAACATCGAATTGAAGCAATACTCCTAGATATTGTTGATACTGCTCTCCCCTTATCCTGTAAATAAACTAAATATGTAATAATTGTAGCTTTAGTTGTATAAGAAATATCATTAACTTCATTTTTATTTAAATAATCTAGGTACTGCTTTACATCCCTTAGATAAGACTCTAAAGTATTAGTGGATAATTCTTTTTCAGTTGTTAAATAGTCGGTGTACTTCAAAATAAGTTGTTCCATATTTAAATTCTCCCTTTATCATTGCTATAAAAACTATTCAACAAATGATTAATAATTCCTGCATGAAATTTAAATTTGGAATAAAATCTTTATAAAAACCTAATGGCTAAATAATGTTCCTAGTAATTAAACGTATAAACACAGGTGCAATGTAACCCTCTATAAAACATGCCACCATAATAAGAATTAATAGACTACTGTATAAGCTAGTATAAAATATGAGTCTTTTAGAAAAGGTAGTATCCTTTATTTTTTGTAGCTTTACCCTTAAAAAACTAATAGCAAAGGATAAAGAAATAACAGAAGCTATAATAAACACAGGAATAATAACTAAATTTTGAGGAAATACACCAAATATAAATATCAAAACACCTAAAAATTTAAACTCTTCAATTAATAATCCAACAGTAAATCCTATAACAAATCCTTTAAAACCAATAATAAATAATACAAGAGGAGCTGTAATTACTAAAACCCCTAAAAACCAGCTAAATATTAGCAATTGAATGTTATTTATAAAAGATTGCTTTAAAATACTACTATTACTAAGCTCATCTGTATGAAACAACTGAAAAAAATCCCTTAAATAATAAAAAAGTTCTTGTTTTTGATGTTTGTCTACTATTTTTACAGTAAATGCTCCAACAGAAAGACCTATTAAAAATACTAGTACAATTATAGAGTAGATTATCAAATTATCTTTTATATGCTTCTTCAAAAAATCCATACCCCTATTAAACACAGAACAACCTCCATTTCTATGTATACTGATATTTAAATCATTATGCCAAAGAAGGAGGTTTTATGACACATGTCCTTACTCTATACCTAGCAAATTTTTATAAGTTAAAATTGCTATGATTGTTTTACTATCCTTTATTTCTCCATTGATTATTTTTTTCACTGCTTCTTCTAGAGGGATATGTACAATCTCAATATACTCATCTTCATCGGGTGTTGCTATTCCTTTAGATAAATTTTGTGCTAAAAAAATATGCATTATTTCATTAGAAAAACCAGGTGTAGTGTAAAAATCCAATAATTTTCTAATATTATCGGTTTCAAAACCCGTTTCTTCTTTAAGCTCCCTTAGAGCACATACTTCAGATGTTTCGTTGGCCTCGATTTTACCAGCAGGAATTTCTAAAAGTATTTCTTCAACAGGTTTTCTAAATTGCCTTACTAAAACAATATTTTTTTCTTCTGTTATAGCTAAAATCCCTACAGCTCCAGAGTGCTCTACTATTTCTCGTTTAGAATATTTTTTATGAGGTAACTCTACGGTATCTACCCTTAAATTAATAATTTTCCCTTCGTATATACGTTCAGATTTCAATGTTTTTTCTTCAAATGGCATAAATAAATGAATCCTCCTTTTAAAATAATCCTGCTTAACCTATTTTAAAAAAATTTGCTACTAAACTTTAAAGCATATTTTGCAGCAGCACTACAGGTTAAAAAGAAAGCAGGATCCTGAGAAAAACTTCTTCCCATGGTTTTAACAGATAAATCAAAATGCTCTAGAGCATTAGATAGTACAGCACCATCTTCTTCAATAATATTATGTTTCTCTAAAATTTTCAAGTTTTCCATTTGCTTATAGACATACTTCCTTTTATCAGCAGATAATTGTGGGAGAATAACATTACACTTTGTTTTAGTAATTTTACTAAAAACAGTTAAGCTGTGATGACTTATTCCATAATGACGTTGCCGTTTATCTTGAAAGCTTATTCTAGGAACAGCAATAGGAAACCCTTCTAAATCGTTTACCGAATCTAATATGTTACCCTGCTCAATACCTGTAAATCCATAGGTTGTTCCAGTTCCTACAATTCCAGGACCCATAGTAATAATAATAATATCGCTATTTACTATCTCCTTGGCTGCAATCAATCCATTATAGATATTAACCGTCTCTATATCTCCACCAAACGCATTACCTATCGTAACAGTAGCATCTATTAGCCTCTTTTTCTTTAAGTGATACACAGTATCACTGAAATATATGGGTAGAGCTGCTGCATCTGTCATAATATAACTAACCTTTATATGGGGCTGTAAATACTTCAAAGTAGCTGCAATGGGGGATAGCATACTATGGAGTGTTCCTACAATAACAGGTAATTGATTTAAAGATTTAAATCTATTGAATAAATCATGATTAGGATGGTCCTGCTCTTCTTCTGAAAAAACCTTTAATTGTAGAGGGGTATACCGTAGCTTCATAATGTGACCCTCTCCAGTTAGCTGGTTTGAAAATTTATTTATGTTGCAAATAACAAAATGATAGCCCCCTGTCCCTAAACTTAAGTCAACAGCAGTTGTATTTAGTACCACCTCATCGTTTATATCAACTTCCCCTGTCATCAAATTATAGTTTATTGCTGGCTCTTTTTTACCATCTATCGAGACAACAATCTTTGTCCTTTCTTTTTTTTTATCTAAAATTTCTACTACCTTCCCCTGTTTTATCCCTATCATAAATTACTTCACCTCTACTATTATTTAATTTCTTCCTAACTCATCTATATAGTTTAGAAGTACGTTGTTTTTGATAATATTTGAAAGAGAATATTTTTCTGCTATAAGATGTATAACTATTAGAAAAGCTAACAATAGATATTTGATTGTCATTGAAAAACTTGTAACAGCTATTATACCTAAACTTATACCCAATGGATTTGAACCTACATCGCCCATCATACTCCTTGCTTTTAAATCCTGAGGCAGGTACCCTACACAGTATCCTATAATACTTAAAAGAATATACCGTGGCAACCCAATGACACCCATTAGGATAAAGAGTAGAGCAATAACTAAATATCCTTTTATTGCTCTACCAGGCCTTAAATCCAATAGGTTTAACAAGTTGGTAAATAGGGCTATCACAAAGGTATGGATAACAAGCTCTATCAATGTGTTAGAATAAACATAGCTAATTACTAAAGAAATAATACCACCTACTGCTGCCTTAAAGAAACCTGTCGTTAACTTTCCTTTTATGAAGCTAAGGAAATGTCCTTTAAATCCTAATGTATTTCTATTGCCTATTAAGTCATCTATAATTCCTACAAAGGCCATAGTTGTGATAGCCGTGAAAAAAATCATCAAGGAAGTATATGTCTCATAAAAAACAAAAAATAACAATAAAGTATTTATAATCATTACAGGAATAAAGGTAATACCCATACCAATGGGAATCCTCTCCCCTTTATAGTTTTTAGCTACTACATTTCCATCCAATAACATATTCATCACATAGAATATAATTATTTTAGTAAAAAAGATACTAATAACGAGAATCATAAGTCCCATTTTATAGCCTCCAATAATTCATTTATGCCTTATCTTTTTTTAATTAATACTTTTAAAATGTGCCAAAACTGCTTTCCTCTATGGATGAAGCCTTGAATATTTCTACTGGTTTCATTATGAAACATTGTTACATCTACTTCCTTTACACGATATCCTTTATTTAATATATCAATTGTCATTCCCAATTCTATACCGTAGCCTTCGTAATTAAAGGAAAGATCTCTTAAAACCTCTTGCTTAAATGCTCTTTGACCAGAAAGAACTGTATTTAACTTTATTCCAGTATTAAAATATACACCATATCTTGCTAGAGCCTTTACCAAGCCAAAGCCTCCCTTTTTCTTAGCTGCAGGGAACCTTCCTATCGTAACATCTGCGTCATCCTCTAGTATAGGATAAATTAACTTGATGGCTTCTTCAGCACTTTCTTCTAAATCTGCATCTAAGAAAACAATAATATCTGATGTGGTTATAGCTTCTTCTATACCTTTTTTTAAAGATGCACCTTTTCCCCTATTTACTATATTTTTTATTAAAATAATATCTTCTATAATCTCCACTTGTCTAACAGTATCATCCTTTGAACCATCATCAATAACATATATTTTAGAGACTATATCAATCCTTTTAACTGCATTTAATGTTTTAATAATTCTTCCTCCTTCATTAAATGCTGGAACAATTACTGAAATCTTAGGATTTGTATTCAAACTATTCCTCCTCCCTAAAAGCTACCTACGGGTGCCAATGCTTCCGAAGTATCTTTTTCTCCAAAAGAACCTTCTTTACCACTACAAACAAGTACCAGGGATATTCGACCCATCAATGTATCCACATTATCAATGGTAGAAATATTGGCCTTTTTATATAGAGGAATCGAAGAATTAAGTATATCCAATCTTTCAACCCCTATAACCCGGATATCATTATACTTTAAATCTTCAATTAAATTTAAATCTATAATATTTTTCCTTCTATCATTTGATATTTGATTTCCAGCTGCAATAATTACTTGATGAATTGGTGAAATGTCTTCATCATACTTATTTATCTGAAGAAATCCTTCTGTTATTAAAAAATCCAATAAATTAGACATCTTATTATCCGTAACCAGTTGAATAATGTTATTGTTTATTAGTTCAAGTATCTCTTCCTTATTAAGGGATAATCCAAAGGAATAATTTATATTTTCTAATGCCTCATCTGTTAATTGGATCAACTGTTGATTATATATAACCTTTATTGGTACAAAGGCTCCAGCCTCTTCTAAGGTTGTTCTAACATCATTATAATAATAGTGATCAGTCATTTGTATGATAGCTATATTTAATCCTGTTAACTTATTTCCAATAACTTCATAATAAATTCTCTCCATAAAATTATCTCTTTTTTCCTTTTGAACTATTAAATCTTGAATTCTTTTTTGTAGACTTTCTTTTTCAATTCTAAACTCACTAAACCTATCCTCAAGACTATCTACTATTTGTTGTTGTTGCTTCAAATAGATATCTTCACCATCCATATTAAATCCGATAAAAATACCTATTCCTAAAGAGATAAATATGGCAGTAATTGTAATAATATAATATTTTACATCAATAATCACATAGTACCCTCCCTAAACCCCTAAAAGTATTCTAAGTCGAATCACTAATAGGGTCAGCAAATTTCTTATAGGCTGAGAAATCGATATTGTAACAACTATTGGAATCATTGCTGCAAAAAAAATCCAAAAGATATATTTTAACTTTATATGGGCATGATATAGTTTATTTACCCCTCTAGCATCTACAAGCTTTGAGCCCACCTTTAATCTAACTAAAAATGTACTTGCCATACCTTTTCTACCCTTTTCCAAAAAATCAATCATATTGGAATGGGTACCTACCGCAACAATTAAATCAGCCCCCTTCTCATAGGCTAGGAGCATGGCTATATCCTCACTGGTACCAGGTGCAGGAAATATTTTAGCCTTCAAATTTAGTGTATTTATTCGCTCTAATCCTGGAGCTTCACCATTTGGATAGGCGTGAACTATAATTTCTTTACACTTTATTAAAGCGTTATCACTTACACTATCCATATCTCCTATAATAATGTCAGGAATAAAACCAAATTCCAACAATGCATCAGCTCCACCATCTACACCGATAATTACAGGCTTTACCTCTTTAATATAGGGAAAAATAGCAGTTAAATCCTCCCTATAATTTTGACCCCTCACCACAACCAAAACCTGCTTATTAGAAAACTCTGTATCTACTTTAGGAATTTTCAACTTGCCTAAAATGAAATCCTTTTCTTTATGGGCATAGGTTAAAGTATTGTCAATAAACTTCTCTAACTCAATCTCTAAATTTCTTTCTGCTTTTTCTAACAAATCAATGATTTGGTTTTCTGTTAATTGTTGTAAAATCCCAATAGGATTATTTTCAAAAATCAGTTGGTTTTCTTGAATTACTACAATATCCCCATCCTGTAATAAATTAAACAAATCTCCTTCTATCACATCAAATATAGGGATCTTAGACTTTACCAGTATAGAGGGTCCTAAATTTGGATATCTACCACTAATAGATTTATCACAATTAATTACAGCTACTACTTTACTTTGAATTAGAGAATTTGCTGCCACCTCATCAAGGTCTCTATGACAAATAACTGCAATTTCTCCATCATGAATTTTTGTGGTCAAATTTTTAGTTTTCTTATCTAATTTTACTGACCCTCTTATCTTCATTAATTTTTCCCTCCATACTCTCCTTTTATTATAGTATTTGTATTAATAATAGAATAATGCTTTATATATACGTAAAGAGAAGTTACCATTTATAGTAAAGATTTCATAACTATTAAAAAATATTTGTTTGATTTGAAAAACAAATTCATTTAATATATAAACATGGACAAATCATGTTTTCTTTATATAAAAAAACTAAGAGGTGAGTTTAATGAATCCCAACTATGACTCTTGTGATAGCATAGCTATAAAAAAAGCTTTCAATCTGTCATTAAAGTACTTGACCTATAAAGCTAGAACAGAAAATGAAGTGGTTAATTATTTAGCTGGCAAAGAATATAGTAGTACAGTTATTTCCCATGTTATTGAGAAACTACAAGAATATAAGTATCTTGATGACCATAAATACAGTAAAATTTTCATAGGAGATAACATAGAAAAAGGAAGTAAAGGAAAAAGCTTAATTGAAAGAGAACTTGCACAAAAAGGGGTTTCAGAAGAAATCATTACAAAAACCTTATCTGTTTTTACAGAAGAAAAGGAAATAGAAATAGCTAAAAATATAGTAAAAAAACTTTTTCATTCTAAAAAAAGCTTACCTTTAAATCATATTAAATCTAAAGCCTACAACAAATTACTACAAAAAGGATTTTCAAAGGTTTCTATTCATAAGTCCCTTTTATTATTAGAACAAGATGTAGAAATTACTACCACCGTATCACAACAAACAGATATATATAAATCCCAAGCCTTAGCCTTAGGAAAAAAATATTATGATAAATATGTAAAAAAAGAAGATCATTTCTTTAAATTAAAGCAAAAAATCTATAGTCAGCTTATTAGAAAAGGCTTTGACTACCAATTAGCTAAAAATGTGGTTGATGAAATAATGATGGATAAAAAAGTAGAAAGCTGGTGAGTGAAATGTTATAATATATAGAATATTCTTTATGTATTTTAGGAATCAACCTCAAGCAAATGATATTTTGATTTGATCGGAATTTAAGCCTGGTTTTCATAATTATTATAGGTAAGGGGGATAAAATTATGAATAAAATTGCATTTATAGGGGGGTTATTAATTGATGGTACTGGAAAAGTCCCAATAGAAAATTCCCTGTTGTTGGTAGTGGATAAAAAAATCCAATATGCCGGATCAATGATAGAGATTGGGGAGGACTACCAAAAGATAGCTATTCATGGAAAAACCATCATACCTGGTTTGATTGATACACACCTTCACTTTAGTGGAAACAAAACTGATAATGATAATGAATGGGTACTTGAGCCTGTGATACAAAAGACAATCGTTGCTGTTGCCCAAGCCCATGAAGCATTGGAGCATGGACTAACATCTGTAGGTGAAATTTCTCGTTCGGGAATATATATTCGTGATATGATCGAAGAAGGAGTTATTCCTGGGCCTCGTGTAGTTGCAACTGGGCTTGGGTTTTGCAGAACAGCAGGACATGGAGATTCCCATAGATTACCACTCAATTATAACAATGCTGCCCATCCTTGGGCTGAAAGAGTGGATGGTCCATGGGATTTACGCAAAGCAATAAGACGAAGGATTCGAGAAAATCCAGATGCCATTAAAATTTGGGCAACAGGTGGAGGTATATGGAGGCATGACGCAAAAGCCCACTCCCATTACTGTATGGAGGAGATTCAAGCAGTAGTAGATGAATGTAATATGGTAGGTTTGCCTGTGTGGTCCCATGCAGAAGGTTATGACGGTGCCCTGAACTCTTGTAAAGCAGGGGTATCTGCCATTATTCATGGTCAAGAACTAAATGAAGAATGTCTTGAAATCATGAAGGAAAAAGATATTACCTTCTGTCCAACCCTTCAGTTCTTTTATGAATGGTTTAGTGTATATCAACCACCTTATAGACCCATTCATGACCAATATCCAGGCTGTACAACCGCTGAGAAAGAGCTGAATCGTATTATTAGCAATCTACAAAATGCAAATGAAAAGGGTATTAGAATTACAGTGGGGTCCGATTCTTTTTGTAGTAGCTTGACGCCCTATGGCAAATATGCCATTACAGAAATGTATACCCTACATAAAGCAGGGCTAACAGAGATGGAGACCATCTTGGCTGCCA
Organism: Natronincola ferrireducens; assembly: GCF_900100845.1. Classification (NCBI taxonomy): domain Bacteria; kingdom Bacillati; phylum Bacillota; class Clostridia; order Peptostreptococcales; family Natronincolaceae; genus Natronincola; species Natronincola ferrireducens. The sequence continues at coordinate 328,741 of NZ_FNFP01000002.1, forward strand.
CCAAAAATGGAGCTGAAATGCTGAAAATAGATGATATTACTGGTACCCTAGAAGAAGGTAAATTCGCTGACCTTATAGTGCTTCAAGGTAATCCCTTAGATGATATCCACCATGTAGCCAGTGATAAGATGGAAGTAATTATGAAGGAGGGCAAATTTATAAAAAGAAAAATATTTGGATCATAAAACGAAAAACAAATTCCTCTGTTTCTTTCATAAAAATAAAAAACAAACACCTTGATAAAATATTAGCTATGTAAAGCAATACTTTATCAAGGTGTTTGTTAGGCTTTAACTTCCAGCCCTTAACTTACTCTTTTTTCAAGTCTCAGTTTATCTGCCACCATAGCGATGAATTCACTATTTGTTGGCTTACCCTTATCATTATGAACAGTGTACCCAAATAAATTGTTAATGGTATCTACCTTTCCCCTACTCCAGGCTACTTCAATTGCATGTCTTATAGCTCTCTCTACCCTGCTTGGAGTGGTGTTAAATCGTTTAGCGATGGATGGATACAGTTCCTTTGTGACGGCACTTAACAATTCAACGTTCTCTATAACCATTGTAATAGCTTCCCTTAAATATAAATATCCTTTTATGTGGGCTGGAACCCCTATTTCGTGAATAATATTTGTTATTTCTGCCTCTAAGCTACTATTGTTGGTAATTAAAGCAGATGAACCTACATAACTGGGTCTTTTCTTTACATTATTAGAAGATCCTCTAGCCATTTGTCTAATCCTATCAATAAAAACCTCAAAATCAAAGGGCTTTATCACATAATAATCTGCCCCTAAATTAATAGCACTTTGTGTTATTTTATCCTGCCCCACCGCCGATAGGATAATTACCTTTGGAAATATTTGTAAATTCATTTTGTTTAATCTCTCTAAAACCCCTAAACCATCCAAATGTGGCATAATAATATCTAAAATCACTACATCTGGCATTTTCTCATTAATTAATTCCAGTGCCTTTAATCCATCCTGAGCTACCCCCACTACACCGATATCCTCTTGTCTCCCTAGGTATTCACTTAGAATATCACAAAAATCCTCATTATCATCTACAATTAATACAGTAATTTTTTCACTTTTCACGATAAACCCCCCTGAAACACTTTATTTTTTATAATATGATTTATATTCTGTAACTTAATTATTCGACAAGTGAATTTTTATTCCTCCCTACTCTTAGAAAAAACTTCAAAATTTTGTAAATTTTCGTTCTCTTTATTTTTCTAATTTTCTACAATTTTTTTGACATCTCTATCAAATATTCCCGACTCCTCTAGCATCCATTCAATAAAAATGCCGTAACCTTTTGTTGGATCATTAATTAAAACATGGGTAACTGCTCCCACCACCTTGTTATTTTGTATAATTGGACTACCGCTCATTCCTTGAATAATACCCCCGGTTTTCTCTAATAATCTCCTATCAGTTATGCGAATAACTATACTCTTACCATCTATCTTGGTTTGGGTATTGACTTTTAAAATTTCTATTTGGTATTTTTCAATTTTATCATTTTCTATTGTCGTTAAAATATGAGCAGGTCCTTGCTTAATCTCATGTTGATAGGCAATAGGAATAGGATTTTTATAAAACTCATTTTGTAGGGAATATAGTAATTCTCCATAAACACCATAGTCTGTATTTTTTTCTAGCTTCCCTATTGGTTCATGAGTATCATAAAATACTCCTCTAATTTCTCCAGGCTTTCCTCTTTTTCCTTGTTCAACAGAAACTACTCTTGATTTCACTACCTCACCATCTCTAATTGACAAAACTTTTCCAGTGTCAATATCAGTAATAGCATGACCTAATGCACCAAATTTTTTTGTCTTAGGATGATAAAAACTCATGGTTCCTACTCCTGCAGTTTTATCCCGTACCCATAATCCCAACCTATACTGTTGATCCTCCATAGATTGAATAGGTGTTATGGAAGTAGTATAACTTTTGCCATCCCTCTTAAGTGTTAGCTTTAATTCTGTACCATCACTATCTTTAATAATCTCTCCCACATGTACAGCATTATTAACTTTTATGTTATTTATAGCTATTAATGAATCTCCTATTCTTATACCTGCTACGTCTGCTAAATTATGGATCATACCATTGGAATCAGTAATTTCCGTTGTACCTACTACCAATACTCCATCGGTATTTAGTCTTACTCCAATTGAATGTCCCCCTGGAATAACCTGTAGTTCAGGTACCACATTTACTTTAATATTTCTATATGGAACAAAGCCCAATATTTTAAGCTGAAGACTTGCTGTTCCCTCATCTAAGGTTTTAATATAGAAGCTTCTATTAAATTGAAACTTAGAGGGGTTAAGTTGTGTAAGTTCTATGATAGAAGGTGCTATGGAATTATTTGAATCTGAAAAAGAAAGAAATAATGGGAATCTTTGATTTAAAGTATAGTCATTTCCAATTGATATATGGTACTCTTTATATAAACCACCGGTAACTTCTATAAATGACAAATAAAATGTCAACACCATCATTATTAACATTAGCCAGCCAATATATTTTTTATATGTTTTTTTATTAATCAAAAAAATCACTCTCCTACCAATGCTTAATCTAGTAATACATTAAGGAATTTAATTATTTTTATAGCTACTAAGATTAATTTGGCTTTTTTATAGAGTGATTATTATATATAAAATATAATAAACTTGTAACTATCATCCTTTTTTGCCTATATTAATTTCTATATCATATCAAATAATAAAAAAATAAAAGCTAATTAGTAGCTTTTATTTTTTTATGGGCTTTATCTATCATTTCTTCAGCATGCTTTAAAGTTATTTCTGTAACTTCTCCACCTAATAATCTACCTAATTCATATAATCGATTATCTTTATCCAATTTTTTCACAATGGTTTTTGTAGTATTTTTTTCTATTTTCTTTTCAATTAAAAAATGAGTATTAGCTAAGGCAGCTATTTGAGGTAAATGTGTTATACATATTACCTGACGTTTCTTAGAAATATGATGTAATTTTTCTCCCACAATTTGAGCTGTTATACCACTGATTCCGGTATCAATTTCATCAAAAATCAAAGCTGGTATTCCATCTATATGAGCCAATATTGTTTTCAGTGCCAACATAACCCTAGAAATTTCACCACCAGAAGCAACTTTAGCTAAAGGTTTCAAAGGCTCACCAGGATTTGTAGAGAGCTTAAACTCCACCTTATCAATACCCTTTTCTGAAACCTTAAGATTTCCATAAGTATCCTTTAGTTGTTTAATGTCAACAGCAAAGGATACATTTTTCATATTTAAGCTTTTTAATATATCCACCAATTGACCTTCAAATACTTTGCCAGCCTTTATTCTTAATTCACTAATATTAATAGATAGATCTTCTATCTCCTTCTTTATAGCCGTAATTTCGTGCTTTAATTGGGAGATTTTCTCTTCGCTATAAATATAATTATCCAGTTCTTGCTGAATTACCTCCTTATAGTCTAAAATATCCTGGATAGATGATCCATATTTCCTTTTTAAATTGTTAATTGTATCTAATCTTTTTTCTATTTCCTGTAGTATTTGAGGATCAAATTCAATTTGTTCTCTATAATTCCGTATTTCTGTAATTATATCTTCAATTTTGTATTGAATATCTTCTAATGCTTCATAAAAATAGCTCAAGGACCCATCTAGTCCAGCAACACTCTGCAATGCTTTAGTGTTTTTAGAAATATAATCAATCACTGAAGGATGGGTATTACTGTTATAAAAATCTTCATAAGTAGTAGTTAATGTTGTATAAATCCTTTCACTATTGCCTAAGAGTATTCTCTTTTGATTTAATTCCTCTTCTTCTCCTATGGTTAATTCAGCTGTTTCTATTTCTTCTATTTGAAACTTTAATAAATCTATTTTTCTTTCTCTTTCCATATCATCATAGCAAAAAGATTCTAAGCTTTTTTTAAGTTTTAGATAATGCTGATATTTATTGGATAACATTACCAGTAAATCATGGATATCCTTACCTCCGTATAAGTCCAGTAAATCTATATGAAACTCTGTATGTAATAAAGATTGATGCTCATGCTGTCCATGTATATCAATAAGTTTTTGAGTAATTGACTTCAAAACCCCTTGATTTACCATAATACCATTTATTCTACTAACACTACGGCCATTACCATAGATCTCCCTTGTCACAATGATAGCTTTGTCTTCATCAACCTCAATGCCATATTCATCTAACACTTCTTCTAAATCACTAATCTCGCTAACAGAAAAGATAGCCTGGATCATGGATTTTTTTGATCCTGTTCTGACGAATTGTCGATCGGCTCTTTCTCCGATAGCCATATTGACAGCATCAATGATAATAGATTTGCCAGCTCCTGTCTCTCCTGTTAATATATTCAAGCCCTTATCGAATTGAATGTTTAATTCATCTATTAAAGCAAAGTTTTTAACCTCTAGCTGTAAAAGCATAAAGGCCCCCCATTCTATCTCACTAATTTTCTAAATTTATCAATCATTTCATCCATTTTCTCTGCATCCCTTATCACAACAAATATCGTATCATCTCCAGCCACAGTTCCAACAATACCATCAAAGCCTGTTGCATCTATGGCAGAGGCTGCTGCTTGTGCTGCTGCTGGTATCGTTTTTAATACCAGTATATTCCCTGCATAATCATAGGATATAATAGAGTCTTTGAACAGTCTGACAAGTCTATCAGAGAGAATTGTATCCTGACTTTTTAATGTGGCATATTTATACTTTCCTGATTTGGATAAGACCTTTATAAGTCTTAACTCTTTAATATCTCTAGAAACTGTTGCTTGGGTAACATTTAAACCAATTTTCCTGAGCTCCTCTGAAAGTTCCTCTTGTGTTTCTATTTCATTGTTCTCAATAATCTCTAAAATTTTTGCATGCCTCGTATACTTCATAGATATCCTCCTTATTAAAATGCTAAAAAGCATTCACTGAAAATTTAATACAGAAATCTATACCTGATTTGATTTGGGAACAAAGTCTTACTTCAAAAGTACTAATATTAACTTGCATTTACTTTATTCTGCAAAGAATGATATTTTCCTTCAAATTTCCAAATTATTGTTATCTAATTTAAACTTTTATGGGATTCTTCAATAATATTATGTATATAGGATATTGAGGGTTCTTCCTGATTATCCTTATTGTTTTTCATATATAATAAATACTCAATATTACCTTCAGGTCCTTTAATAGGAGAATATGATAATTCCAGTATTTGAAATTCTAGGTTTTTAGCAAAGTTTATTATTTCCTCCACTACTTCTTTATGGACATTTTCATCTTTTACTACCCCTTTTTTTCCTACCTTTTCTTTGCCAGCTTCAAATTGAGGCTTTACTAAGGCTACTATTTCTCCCGATGACTTTAAAAGTGTTTTTACTACTGGTAGTACTAATTTTAGAGATATAAAAGAGACATCTATTGATGCAAAATCCCCTAATTCCTCCATAGCCTCTGGTTCCACATATCTGATATTTGTTCTCTCCATAACAACAACCCGTGAGTCCTGTCTTAGTTTCCAATCCAATTGTCCATACCCTACATCAATAGCGTATACTTTTGATGCTCCATTTTGCAGCATACAATCAGTAAACCCCCCGGTAGAGGCCCCTATATCTAAACAAATCTTGTTTTCAAGATCAATGGCAAATGCTTCAATAGCCTTTTCTAACTTCAGTCCCCCTCTGCTTACATAGGGGATCGCATTACCCTTTACAATGAGGGTTGCATCAGCCTTTACTTTTGTACCTGGCTTATCAATTTTTTGGTTATCTACAAATACTAGCCCTGCCATAATATTTCGTCGGGCCTTTTCTCTGCTTTCAAAATACCCTTTTTCTACTAAAAGCATGTCCAATCTTAATTTCTCCATTAATTCACTTCTCCTATTTAACGTGTAATAACGATATTTTTAAAGGATTTACCTGTAAAATCATCAACTATTTTTTGTAACAATTCATCTTCATCCATACCATATAATTTATAAAGAGTATTCACATCTCCATGCTCTATAAATTCATCTGGTAATGATATTCCATGAACCTCTTTGAAAATTTTATGTTTATTCAGAAGTCCCTGTACCTGAACACCATATCCACCTATATAGGCATTGTCCTCCATAACATAAATTCTTTTGTGTTTTTTTGCATATTTTATAATCATGTCCTCATCTATAGGTTTGATAAACCTGGGGTTTAATAGAGTAGCATGTATATTCTTTTCTTCAAGTTTTTTGCATATTGTTAGAGCCGATGAGTTCATATGACCTACAGCCATAATTAAAACATCGTTTCCAGCCCCATAAAGTACCTCGCCCTTTCCCTTGACAATTTCATTTTTTGTAGGATCCTCTATAGTTACAGCAGTACCTCTAGGATACCTTATGGCTACAGGTCCATTTTGCTGCAGGGTATATTTTATCATCTCCTCCAATTCTACCCCATCCTTTGGTGCAACAATTGTCAGATTGGGTATTGGAGATAAAAAGGAAATATCAAAGGATCCATGATGGGTCTCGCCATCATTTCCAACCAAACCAGCCCTATCAATCAAAAAGGTAACAGGCAAATTTTGCAAACATACATCATGAATAACCTGGTCATAAGCCCTCTGAAGGAAAGTAGAATAGACAGCAAAAAAAGGTCGATAACCTTCAGCAGCCAATCCAGCAGCAAAGGTAACAGCGTGCTGTTCTGCTATCCCAACGTCAAAAAATCTTTTTGGAAAACGCTTTGCAAAATCTGTTAATCCAGTTCCTGCGGGCATAGCAGCAGTGATAGCTACAACCTTATTATTTTCTTCTCCACATTGTACTAAGGTATTTCCTGCTACATCAGAATAAGAAATGCTATTACTAGATGAGATGGGTTTTCCTGTGTCAATTTTAAAGGGATTTACTCCATGGAATTTGTCAGGATGTTTTTCTGCCAATGAATAGCCTTTACCCTTTTTCGTCATAACATGGATTAATACAGGACCCGATATATTCTTACAGCTTTTTAATACTTTGCATAGTTCATTATAGTTGTGACCATCTATAGGTCCTATATATTTAAAACCTAACTCTTCAAATAAAATGCCAGGAACAAAAAAATACTTTATGCAGTCCTTTGCTTTTTCTGCTGTTCTTGCTACACTTTTACCTATGCCGGGAATTTGATTGATTAAGTGCTCCACATCCCCCTTAACTTTTGAATAAACAGTATTTGTCCTGATTCTATTTAAATAATTAGATAGACCACCAACATTTTCAGAAATAGACATTTCATTATCATTTAAAATAACAATCATATTCTTTTTACTTTGTCCAGCATGATTTAATGCTTCAAAAGCCATTCCACCAGTTAAAGCCCCATCCCCTATTACCGCAACAACAGAATGCCGTTCATTGTTTAAATCTCTTCCACTGGCCATCCCTAAAGCAGCTGATATAGAGGTGCTACTATGTCCAGTATCAAAATGATCATGAGGACTCTCATACCTTTTAGGAAAACCACTTATTCCTTTATATTGTCTCAAGGTATGAAATTGTTTTCTTCTATCAGTAAGGATTTTATGTACATAGCTTTGATGTCCTACATCCCATACGATTTTATCATTTAAGGTGTCAAACACTGTATGTAAAGCCAGGGTTAACTCAACTACACCAAGGTTTGAAGCCAAATGACCGCCAGTTTTAGAAACAGAATCAACCAAAAACCTTCTGATTTCTTCTGCTAATAGCTTTACCTCATGACTTTTCAAAGCTTTTAAATCATCAGGGGAGTTGATTTGTTCTAAAAGTCTATACATGGATATCATCTCTCTTTCCTATTTTTTTTTCTTATATCCAGTGAATATATTTATGCCTAGTTTCTTATCGAAAAAATTTAAAACCTTTACTGTATTGAAAACGATGGTGTGGGAGTTTAAAATAGCAACACTTTTACCAACAGCCTTGCCACCTACCGTTAAAGATGCTATAAATCCACTCATAGCTACTGTTAATAAAGCACGATTTACAGGCATAAAATAGCTTTGTACCTGTAATATAATCGTAACACCGGCTACGCCACTTATAATTCCACAGATATCTCCAATTACATCGTTGCAAAAATTCGACACTGGACCAGCATTTTTTAAGAGATTTATGGCATATTTGGCTCCTTCTACCCTATCGGCAGCCATAGCATGGAATGGCTTATCAGAGGCAACAGTAACAGCAATTCCTACCATATCACTGATAACCCCCGTAAATATAATCAGTATTAAGATAAAAAAGGCAAATATAACTTCAGTTCTAACAAATATCATTTCCGCTGCAACACTTATAACAACTGTTAATATAAATGTCCATATAGAAACAAACACAACCCATCTTAAATTATATTTTTTCCAAATATCACTAATATCATTATTATTACCTTTTTTAACATTCTTACCATTTTCATTCTTCTTAGGCAAAGATATCCCTCCGATTATTATACTACATCAATAACAATTTATCTATTTTGTCAAATATTTATGCGTTATTTTTAAACATAAACTTAAAGCTGATAGCATTCGCTATCAGCTTTAGTCTGTAGTGGTAGCATACTAAGTAAATTTTACGGCTTAGGTCCAGTAGGATTTCCCAGATTAATACTGCCTGTCGCCATAGCAGCGGTTTCCCTTTAAATTAATCTCTGCCTTGTCACCATAGGCAGGACTGGAGTACCACTTAGTCCGCACTGTAATCCTTAGTATGCTTCTAATAGAACAGTCTAGGAGTTTTCCTCAACAGTTTAAATTAACTCTTAGCCTCTTTTGCAGAATAGGTTTCAAATAGCAATGATTTTCTCCATCGGGCCCTGATATCAAAAACCTGATCCATTTATCTGCCTATTCCACGCAAGGCAGGCTACTCTATAGTTCCCACAATTTGCAAGCACCTATAGGTTTCACCCTCTAAAAGATAACTTTTAAAAGGCCTCCACGGAGCGAGGGTCATCGCCCGCATGCCTTTGCGGATCGCCCCCATCCCCTTTACTCCCAGAAACGACCCCCGACTGGGCGTCAGAAGCCGAAACCAAGAACTTCATCGATGTGCCCTTCAACGGATTTTTAGGCCCGCCTTCCAAGCTAATTTAACTGACTAGAATACTGTACCACTACGGATAACATAGCAATCATTATAGCATATACTTCAATATTTATCAAATCACCAATTTGGCTATTATGATTCCTAAAATAGCGCCTATCACTACTTCTACTGGTGTATGACCTATTAACTCTTTTAATCTCTGCTCTGTGATTTTTTTCTCTTTTTTATGATGAACATCTTCAATGATCTTGTTAAGAATAATGGCTTGTTTTCCAACTGCATTTCTTACCCCAGCAGCATCATACATCACCACTAGAGCAAACCCCAATGAAATCGCAAATATTCCAGAATCCCATCCATGAACACGACCTATAGCAGTAGTTAAAGCCATAACAAAGGCTGAGTGGGAGCTGGGCATCCCCCCAGAACCTACAAACCTCGATACATTAAAGTGTTTATCTACTACAAATGTATGGATTACCTTTAAGGACTGTGCAATAAACCAAGCTAATACCGAAGTCAAGAATATTTTGTTATTCAATATACCATCAAAAAAATCCACTTACTTTCCTCCTTGTTATTTAAAAATCTCTATTGATGAGATAGTTACTTAATTCATATAAAAATTTAGATTTGGTATCGTACCGGTTTAATTTTTCATGAACTTCACAGGTTAGCTCTTTTACTCTATTAATAGAATAATCTAATCCATAGAGGGATGGATAGGTTGATTTATTGCTATCCTCATCACTTCCTACATGTTTTCCTAGCTTTTCTTCTTCACCAATAATATCTAAAATATCATCCCTGATTTGAAAAGCCAATCCTAGATTCCTACCTATATCCTCCATATTCTTTATATCGTCTTTATTAGCTCCAGCTAGGATAGCTCCGACTTTTAAAGGTGCTGCTATCAATGCTGCTGTTTTATTTAAGTGGATATAATCTATGGTTTCTTTGTCAATTTTCTTATTTTCACTTTCAAGATCTACAATTTGACCACCTATCATACCATGAACTCCAGCGGCTTTAGCAATCACTTGCATACATTCCACATAGGATTTTATATTATCTTCCTTTAATGCCTCCTGCAACATAATTTCAAAGGCGTAATTTAACAATCCATCTCCAGCTAAAATAGCTGTTCCCTCTCCATAAACCTTGTGATTAGTTAATCTACCCCTACGATAATCATCATTATCCATTGCTGGCAAATCATCATGAATTAGAGAATAAGTATGTATCATTTCAATAGCACAGGCACAGGGTAGCACCTTATGGGTATCTTCCTTGAAAATTTCATAGGAGGCTATGGCCAGCACCGGTCTAAGTCTTTTTCCCCCACCCATTAAACTATACTTCATTGCATCAATCAGTGTTTGATTCTTATTATTAGCGTTACCATCTATATACTTTTCTAATTCCCTATTAATCTTTTCTGTATAATTATTTAACTGCTGTTTCCAATCCATTTATTATTCCTCCCCATCTGTAAAAGGAATTTCCTCTATCTCTCCCTTTTCTTCAACCATCATTGTTATTTTTCCTTCAGCCTCATTTAGTTTATCATTACAGAGCCTATATAAATCAATTCCCTCCTGAAATAGATTCAGTCCATCATCTAAAGATAATTCCTTGTTTTCCAATTGTTCAACAACTTCTTCCAGCCTTTTAAGGGCTTTTTCATAAGACATTTTTTTCAAGAGACTTGTCCTCCTTTGTTAAGCTTATAACCTTTGCATCAATCATACCATCCAGTAGATTTACTTTTATTTCTTCATCTTTATTAACATCTGTAATACTTTTAATGACTTTACCTGCTTCAGTGGTTGCTACAGCATAGCCCCTAGAAAAGACCGACAGGGGACTTAAACTATTTAATCGTTCTACGGTGGCTTCTAGCTTTTCCCTGTGTTGAAGCTTTCTTTGATTCACAACCTTTAACAAGCTTTTATACAGATTATCCAAGTGCTGTTTTTCATCATATATAAAGTTCAATGGGTATTTAAAGTAGTAGTTATTTTCTACTATATTTAATCGCTGTCTTTCTTCGGTGATTTTTTTATTTGCTGCAAACAGTAATCTACGATTTAAAGCCTTCAGGGTTGTAACTACATCCACCTGCCTTGGAACAGCTAGTTCTCCAGCTGCAGATGGAGTAGGTGCCCGGAGATCTGCAACAAAATCAGCTATAGTAAAATCTGTTTCATGTCCCACTGCAGAGATAATGGGAACCTCGCTTCCATGAATAGCTCTAGCTACAGCTTCTTCATTAAAAGCCCATAACTCCTCTATAGATCCTCCTCCTCTACCCAGGATAATTACTTCCATATCTTTAAGGGTATTACACATTTTAATAGCTTTTACAATAGAGGGCACGGCATCCTGTCCCTGCACAGATACAGGAAAAATATGCAAATCTACCTTTGGAAACCTTCTTTTTATTACCGATAGGATATCTCTTATTGCAGCACCTGTAGGTGAAGTTATGATTCCAATTTTTCGTGGGATTAATGGTAAGTTTTTTTTCTTTAAGGGTTCAAATAAGCCTTCCTTTTCAAGCTTGTTCTTTAACTGCTGAAATGCTATATACAAATCTCCTATACCTATCATGTCAATTTCATTAACATATAATTGATATTGTCCATCCCTTTCATATAGAGAAATATAGCCTTTAGCTATAATGTTATCTCCATCTTCAGGAATAGTTTCTAATTTTTCACAATTGGATTTAAACATAACACAAGGAATTTTACTATGCCCATCCTTTAATGTAAAATACATATGACCACTACTATGTAATTTAACATTAGATAATTCACCCTTTACATAGATATTATAAAGGATAGGATCACTAGTTAAAAGTCGTTTTATATAATTATTTACCTGAGAAACCGATAGGGCTTTTATCTCCATCTTATCACCTTACTTTAATTGTTTTTTATGGTCCAAATAGCTTTCTACACCTAAAACAGCAATCCCTACCCCATTGTCTGAACAATATTGGCCATCACCAAAGTACAGCTTTAACCTCTTCTGTAGTTTATCCTGCAGGTAGCTTCTAATTATTTTATTAGAGGCTACTCCACCAACAAACAATATTTCATCACTAGGATAAGACTTTAAAAGATTATCAATCCACTTGTATAATGATCTAGCAACACATTGAAAAACACCATAGGCTATTTCTACTGGGTTGCTGGCTTCTTTTATTTCTCTTTGAAAATGGGTTTCTGGTCCAGAAAAACTAATATAGTTTCCCTTAACAGATATAGGTGGATTTCCCTTTAGTAACTGCAAGTCTTGATTTTCTAGAATTTTTTCTAAATGAGGTCCAGCAGGAAAGGGAAGATTAAGCTTTACACCAATTCTGTCAATAAACTGTCCTGCACTAATATCAGTGGTGCCACCTATTATTTCAATTTCATAGCCTATATCCTTAGGAATTACCTTTAGAGCCTCCGTTGTACCACCAGATAGATGAAGGGCTAAAAAGGGTTTTGAAGGCTTTACGCCTGTAGACCATAATCCTGCTTTAATATGTCCTTCCTGATGACTAAACCCATAAAAAGCCACATCCCATAAATTACTCATGGTTTTGCCAAAGGATTCTGCCGCCAAAAACACAGGCATATAGGAATCCTCTATAGGTCTTGGCTTTATAGCACTACTTATTGCTACTATTTCATAGCCAGAGGTCCTCTGTGCCAGCAGAGGCAAACCCTTTATATGGTGAAATAAAGCCTCCGATTGTCTTAATCCTAAGTTCCCCTTTTTAACCGGCAAAAGTATTCTCTCATCTTGAATAAGCTGACCTTGAAGATTTACTACCCCTAAAGATGTTGTATAGTTACTGGTATCTAGGCCTATAACAACCTTTTCCTTAGTCATGCTTTTTAATGCCTTCTTTTTCCACAAATTTTCCTAATATACCGTTTATAAAAGAGGTGGATTCATCGCTACTATACTTTTTAGCCAGCTCTACAGCCTCATTAATAGATACATTATAGGGGATATCCTCCATATGTAAAATTTCTATTACGGCTAACTGCAAAATTGCCAAATCTACTTTTGCAATACGATCTAATGTCCAGCCAATTGCATATTTCTTTATAAGCCCATTGACTTCTTCTATATGCTGAATACTACTACTGATGACAGTATGTACGTACTGACCCTGACTATCCTCTCTTTCATCAGAAGATAGATAATTATCCAGTATTTCTATATTGTATTCTTTATTCATAAGCATCTCAAACAATATCTTCATACATAATTCTCTAGCTAATTTTCTATTCATAATATGTAATTATCCTCCTAATTTATAACTTTCAAATTTGATTGTATTTCTATAAAATACTATATATCAAAATAGTACCCAAAACTACATTTTTTTATAATCCATAGGAAATTATAAATCTTTAAATCATCTTTTAAGTCCTTCAAAGGATAACTTTATTTATACTGCAGGTCATTTGAAGGTTGTCCAAAAAGCGACTGCTGAAAATTTATAAATTTATGTCCTTAGCTTATACAAGGTGAAACTCAAACTAACCCTCTGATACCAGAGGGTTAGTTTGGAATGAAATTTTTAATTTTTATTAGGGAGATTTTCTTCCGCGACCTCCTTAGGAAAACTAACCCCTTGAATATGAATATTTACATCCATAACGGTGATACCCGTCATACTTTCTATCGTAGTTTTTACATTGTCCTGAATGTTCCAAGCTATATCTGGAATTTTTGTTCCATAATCAACAATAATATATAAATCTATGGCTACACCATCATTGGAAACTTCAATTTTCACACCCTTTGACAAGCTCTTTTTTCCTAAAATTTCAGCTATACCATCCACTAAGCCCCCACTCATTCCACATACCCCTTGCACTTCGGTGGCTGCTAAGCCTGCTATAGTTGCTATAACTTCATCTGCTATTTTCACTTCTCCGTATTCTAGCTTTTCAAGTGCATCCATTTCTATACCTCCTAAGGATAACCTATAAAAAATTACTTTATTTAATTATTATACCAAATTCAATCTCCATTGACAAACACTTCTACTTTTTACTCATAATTGTTATCCCATCCATCCCTATATTTGTCTCCCGTCTTATAACATCAACAATTTGTGCTACATCCTTTTCTGTTAAGACTTGACTATTTACCACAACGTTAATGGAATTATCTGTTAAGTATACGATGGCATCACTAAAGCCTTTAGCTATAATCATATTTTCAATTAACACTTCTTTTTCAGTACTAGCTATCACCTCTAACTTTATACTTTCGGCCTGCATTCTTATATCTTCACTAGTCAGTTGATTGTTTATCATATCATTTAGATGACTAATCATCTCACTTCGTTTTTTATCTCTTTCAAGCTTACTTTCAATAAAATAAATACTACTTTTCATTGACTCCTTGCTAGTAATTGTTTCTGCAATCCGATTATTGGTTTCCTGTGCCAAATCAGTAACCTCATTAAAGCTTCTACTATCCACAATTTGTGCTTCATCAAAATCATCTTGAGTGTTACCCTCTTGTATATCTTCTAGAACCTCTAGATCGTCTAGCTCAACACCCTCCATACTATCTAATAAAGCTAATTCCTCCTCAAGTAAATCCATCATCACACCACTTTCCTCTAACATGGTCATTCTATATTGTTCTAATTCACTGGAGGTCTGTAGTAGAGATTGTTTGTTTAAATTGTAGTTTACATATCCAATAAGTCCCAACATCATTACCAAAGAAAAAATAATAAAATTTTTTTTACCTGTTTTTGAAATTTTCATATTAATTCCCCCTTACTAGTTTTTGGAATATACCTGTACCTTATGTCCCGGCACCTGTAGAACTGTTTTTACTGCATCATATAATTTAGCCTTTACTTCTATATTCTCTGCACCCTCCGCCACTACAATTACGCCATTTACCTGAGGCTTTATTTCCTTTAAAACCAATGGTTTATGACCACTGGGTTCATTGGCTATAACAATCGTTTCGGTGGTGCTTTCTGAAATCATTGTTCTTGTACCACCATTGGAATCCTTCTCCTCCGTTGTATCTGCAGATCTAGTACTATTGGATGCAGGAATAATTTCTGATCCCATTTCGAGAGTAATCATAACCTCCACTTCTCCAACACCTCTTATTGTCTCTAATATTCTTTTTAATCTATATTCCACAATTTCTTCCTCTGTCATGGCTTGTTGAGGCTGCTGTACCAGCACATCCCCCAGTGGATCCTCATAGGTATTTCTTGTCTTAGAATCCCTTGATAAAAAATCACTGGATACAATCAAAGCCATCAATGCTATTGCCAGTAAAACTAAAATATTGGCCATATACTTTTTAGAAAATAATTCCTTCAGTATATCGTTTAAATTTTTACCCCTCATCTCTTATCCCCCTTTTTATTTATCCTTTAGTATATAAATATTTATGTTGTCCTTTGGTAAATTGTAGTAAATACTAAAATCATTTTTAATTCTTTCCCCTTCATTATCTATCAATATGCTTCCAGCCTCTACAGTATTATCATTTTCGTTAAGTAGAACATTAATTTTTACAGGTTCAATATCTTTTTTTTCTATGTTAACTTTTTTATAGGCTTTTAATGTTATATCCACCCCATAAATCATTCCAAGATTACTTTGATCCTTCTCTTCTACCTCCAGTTGTATATTTTCTACACCATAATCCGATATAGCTTCTATCCGATGCTCCATTTGTTGAATTAAGTTCTCCTTATATAAAGCCATCACCATCTCGGTTTGCACATAATCCTTCTGGTGAGAAATTGTATTTTTTATGGTTGTATGCTCCATCTGATTAGAAGCCTCTAAAATTTTATTTCCTAGATCTACATCTCCCTTAATCACTTGAAACACTGGACTTAAAATTACAATCATAATCAGTAGACCTACAACAACATTAATATACCTTTTGTTATCAGAATTTGGTATTAATATTTCTACAAAGGTAATAAATACAATAATTGACACAATCGTTATAATCCATTCTCTAATAATGTCCACAAAATCACCTACCTCATCATTACAGTTATGTTGCCGGTACTTATGATAATAGTTATTGTCATGAAAAACATGATGGCTACAGAGCTTACAGTAGCAAATAATAAAATCAGTGCGTTGCTCATACTGTTGAGACAATCCACCAGTCCATTCTCTGATATTGGTTCTATTAGAGCCGCCGCCAGCTTATACACAATAATAAGGGCTAATATTTTTATCATAGGCATCAAACACAATAGAAAGATAGATATTAAACCAATTGCCCCCACTGCATTTTTTAGTATGAGGGAGCATCCTATCACCGTATCCATTGCATCCGAGAGAAAACCTCCTACTATTGGTATAAACTTGTCTACAGCAAATTTAGCCGTTCGTATCGTAACACCATCTACAGTAGCTGCGGTAATCCCCTGTATAGATATAATCCCTACAAAGGCTGTTAAAACAAATCCTAAAATAACAGCAGCTGACTGCTTTAGTAAACTAGCTAATTTTGTTACTTGGATTTTAGAGGATAAATTGTTTACAATAGTCAGTACAGCTGAAAATAGGATTAATGGCAGGATGATGGTTTTAATGATGGTCCCCACAAAGCCTATAGCACCCAACAAAATAGGATGTAAAAAGGCCGAGGTGGTTATACCTCCTATAGCCATTAACATTGCCAAGAGCACCGGCATTAAAGCCTGCATGAAGCTCACCATCAAATCTATCGTTTCCTTTCCTATATGAACAGCTATCATAAAGCTTTTTATGGAAATACTGATAATCACTAGGTAGCATACATTATAAGCCAGTTTTCCAACCACTTCATTTTCAAAAGCACTTTGTAAGTTCTTTAGAACCGCACAAATAGATGCCAATATAATAATTTGCACCAACAGCCTCCAGTTGGCAATTACTTCACGAAATAAAAATCTAACACTTCCTTTTAAAAGCTCATTAAAGGAAATTGTGCTTTCTCCCTTTAACACGTTGATAATGAAGGCTTTGAATTCTATTTTAGGTATATATTCCTCTAAATCCCTATTGATAACATCCATGATCTCCTGTAATTCCTGGGTTTCTAGTCTTTCTATTTGATTTTGTATTATTTTCTCTGGTGTCAATCCATCCTCCTGACCCCATACAATAGAAAATAGAAAAAAGTAGCAGCATAGGGTCACAACAAAGATTTTTATAATTTTATTCATCCACATCACATCCTAGGGTACTATGTTAATAATCAGGTCCATCAATGATACTAAGATTGGAACTGCCATAACCATAATTAAGATTTTCCCTGCAAACTCTATTTTTGATGCAATCAAACCTTCTCCTGCATCCTTGCAAACCTGGGCTCCGAATTCAGCTATATATGCAATTCCAACAATTTTTAGTATCGTAGATAAATAAATATCATCGATGTTGATTTTATTTGCCATTTGATTAAGAATTTCAATCACCGATTGCAGTTTCGTTGCCACCATGATGAAGATAATAATTCCAGTGGCTAAGGCTATGTACATACCAATTTCTGGTTTTTGATTTTTTACAACAACTGATAAGACTGCAGCCACTAGGCCTAAAGCTACAATTTGAAAAATATCCATTTTATCACACCCTTAATACAGTTGGAACATAGTTTTAACTGTATCAAACAAATCACTTACTAGACTAATCACTATCATCAAAACTACAATTATTCCAGCTAATGTCGTCATCATTGCCTGTTCCTCTCTGCCAGCCCTCAATAATACTTGATTCAGTACAGAAACTAAGATTCCGATAGCTGCAATTTTAAAAATTAAATCAACACTTATAATCATTTATTTTTCCCCCTTAAAGTTAGATTAGAAGAATACAATCACAATAGTAACCCCCAGCAAAAACCCTAAGTTTCTATAAAGCTTGACACTTTTACCTTGGTCTACAATAGCCATTTCATAATTTCTTTTTATTTCTTCCTTTGTCAATCTTATGTGCTTTACTTGGTCATTACTATCGGATATACCTAAGTTGTTTCCTAAAGCCAACAGTACTTCAATATCCTCTTTATGAAAAGCAGTTTTTGTCGTCTCCTGCTCTATAGCTATTCTCCAAGCTTCAGAAAATATATAACCTTCTTTTTTATACAATATTTCAGCTGTAGCTTCTAATATATTGCCAATTTCTCCTTTACTCTTTTTAGCCACCTTTCCCAGCAACTGAGGTAAGGGTGTAGCACTATATATAATCTCTGTTTCAAGCATTTGTAGCGTTGATAACATACTTGCTAAGAGCTTGGTTCTTTCTATAAAACCATTGGCATAGATATTACCTATTAAAGAACTAGATGCTATAATAATTAAAGAAAAAATTAATCGTAATACCATATCATCCTACCACCTTATTTTCTATAGGTTTTCCAAGCAAATCTTCAAAGGAATGACCATCTAATACCTTTTCTATTGTCCCCACACCTTTTCTATTAGACATGAGGATCAATCTTTCAAAAACCCCTTCCTTTACCAGCTGGCCTATTACTTTCCTCGATAGGATATCCTCTAAGGAGCTTCCATGAACGGTTGTAATTAACTTTATTCCCGCCAGTAGAGCTTCTTGAATTGCCCTGCTATCCTCCTCCTTGCCAATTTCATCGGTTGCTATTACTTCTGGAGACATGGCCCTGATTAACATCATCATTCCTTGAGGCTTTGGACAAGCATCTAGGATATCTGTTCTATTCCCTAAATCGTTTTGAGGTATCCCTTGGAAGCAGGCGGCTATCTCAGAACGCTCATCTACCAGACCTACCTTCAACCCCTTTAATTTTAAAGTAGTAACCCCATTACTTAAATTTTTGATAATATCCCTCAAAAGTGTTGTTTTTCCACATTGGGGTGGGGATATAATAAGAGTATTCATAAACTCCCCTTTAGAATTGATAAGAAACCTTAGAACAGAAGAAGCCACACCCAGTTTCTCCCTTGAAATCCTTATGTTCAACCCTGTTATGTCTTTAATGGTTTTGATACCATAGTTGTCATAAAGAACCTTCCCTACCACACCTACTCTATGTCCTCCTTCAATAGTAATGTACCCCCGTTTCAACTCCTCCTCCACTGAATAGACAGAATAATTCGTAATGAATTGTAAGGTGTTTTCAATATTTCTTCTTGTTATTTTATGGCTGCCCTTTATCTCTTTTAATAACTGTCCATTTCTATTTATAAAAAAATCTTCGTTATTTCCATAAATCATGAGAGGTCGATCCACTCTTAACCTTATTTCCTCCAATGTATCCTTTACATCCTGTGGAATCCTGCCAATAATCTCTCTGATTTCAGGACACAAATAACCTTCTAGGTTTGCAACAGCGTTTTTATACATATAAGCTTTGTGTTGAGTATTTATTATCACAACATGTCCCCCCTTATATATAATAGATATTTACATTGTAGGGTAATTATTCTTAAAACAAAAAAAAAAGAAAAACCAAAGCCATAAACTTTGGTTTTTCAATCATATTTAATATTTATTGATTTTATTCGTGGTGATGACCGCATCCATTATGGCCACAGCCACAGTCTGTATCTATCTTAATTACCTCATTACATTTAGGACACACTACTTCTGGATCTTCATCATAAAATAAGTCTTCATCTACATAGATTTCTTCATCACAGTTAGGACAATTGACCTCCATAAAATCTATATCATCATCTTCTTCTTCTTCAAACAATTCATCTTCTACATCAGCTAAGTCTTCATCTAAAGCTTCTACATACTCTGTCAAATCCTCTTGATCTTCATTCATCATGACAATTGCTTCGGCAAAATCGTCTAAAGCATCTATAATATGTAGTAAAACCTTACCCTCCTTAGAAGACTCTTCAATACTTAACCCTTCAGCTAATCCCTTCAAATATGCTACCTTTTCAAATAAATGGTTCATCATAATTCCTCCTTTGACTTGTATTAAATCTATTATTTAGTGTTTACCAAAATATGCTTATTTATACCCTAGACATATATTCTCCTGTTCTAGTATCTATTCGAACAATATCACCTTCATTGACAAATAGAGGTACGTGAACAACTGCTCCAGTTTCTAATGTTGCAGATTTAGTAACATTAGAAGCTGTATCACCCTTCACTCCAGGATCTGCCTCTGTTACCTTTAACTCAACAAAGTTTGGAGGATCCACCTGAAAGGCTTTTCCTTGATAAAATTTTATTGTAGCATTATCATTTTCCTTTAAAAACTTAATAGCATCCTCTACTTCATCAAAAGTTAAAGGTATTTGCTCATAGCTTTCATTATCCATGAAGTAGTAGAACTCTCCATCACTGTAAAGATACTGCATCTCTTTAGTTTCTATATGAGCCCTAGGAAACTTATCAGAAGGGTTGAAGGCCTCTTCACGGGTAGCTCCTGTTTTTAAGTTTTTATATTTTGTTCTAACAAAGGCTGCACCTTTACCAGGCTTTACGTGTTGAAAGTCCAAAATTACAAAAGGCTGTCCATTCATTTCAAAAGTTACACCTTTTCTAAAATCTCCTGCTGAAATCATAAAATCCCTCCATCATTATTTAACTATATTTTAATTTCAAGCAACTCTTTAGAAGTTTTTGATAAAACGTGATATCCATCATCCGTCACTACAACTAAGTCCTCGATTCTTACACCACCAAACCCAGGGATATAGATACCTGGTTCTATAGTGATCACCATACCTGGTTTCATTGGAACATCTCCCATAGTATTAACATGGGGTAGCTCATGGATCTCTAACCCCACACCATGACCCAAGCCATGACCAAAATAATCGCCATAGCCCTTTTCTTTAATAACATTTCTAGCTATTTCATCTAACTCTTTTCCTGTAATGCCTGGCTTCACCTGTTGTAGAGCTGTTTTTTGAGCCTTTAGTACAACCTCATAAATTTCCTTTTGTCTATCATTAGCTTCTCCAATAACAACTGTTCTAGTCATATCAGAGCAATACCCATTATAAATACAACCATAGTCTAATGTAACAAAATCTCCTTTTTCAAGGACCTTATTTGATGCTACCCCATGGGGTAAAGAAGATCTTATCCCCGAAGCTACAATAAAGCTAAAACTAGCTCCAGCAGCACCATGTCTTCGCATGAAAAATTCCAGTTCTAAGGCTATATCTGCCTCAACTGTACCAGGCTTTAGAAAATCTAAAATATATTGGAAGGCTTCATCGGCTATAGAAGCGGCTCTTTCAATATACTTAAGCTCTTCTTGACATTTAATAGAACGTATTTTTGTCAAGGCTCCTTTAAGAGGCACCAATTCAAGGTCAGCTAGATGTTCCTGTAAGTCTAAAGTATGTCCATAGGTAAAGAACTCTTCTTCTACACCTAATGCTTTTATATGTAGATTTTTAATCACATTGACAAGGGGTTCATATCTGGTGTTCTCAACAATATCATAACCCTTACACTGCTCATTTGCCTGTTGAATATAACGAAAATCCGTAATAAACTTTGCCTCTGTTTTGGTAATGATAATAAAACCAGTCGTTCCAGTAAACCCTGAAAAATACCTTCTATTTTCAGGCTTATAGATTAACACACCATCTAAGTTCTTGTCATATAATATATCCCTAACCTTACTTATCTTAGTATTCATTTTCAACCCCCCCTATTATACAATATCAAGATCTATTATGTTGGATTAATGCATACAACCCTAAGATATAACTATAATAACCAAAACCACTGATTTGTCCAATACAGACAGAAGCCGTAACCG
This sequence comes from Natronincola ferrireducens, assembly GCF_900100845.1. Taxonomy (NCBI): domain Bacteria; kingdom Bacillati; phylum Bacillota; class Clostridia; order Peptostreptococcales; family Natronincolaceae; genus Natronincola; species Natronincola ferrireducens. The sequence goes on from NZ_FNFP01000002.1 coordinate 350,640, forward strand.
ACTTTGCTCTAAATTCTTCCCTACTATGAATATTACTAAGATGTACTTCTACAGTAGGAATAGCTACAGCTTTTATAGCATCATGAATTGCAATACTATAATGACTATAGGCGGCTGGGTTGATAATAATACCATCAACATCCCTATTGCCATGAAGAAAATCAATGATCTCCCCTTCGTTATTACTTTGAAGTATGTCCAACTTTACATTATGTTTTGCAGCTTCTGCCAATAATATTTCATTTATCTGCTGCAACGTCATTGTACCATAAATCCCTGGCTCTCGCATACCAAGGAGGTTTAAATTAGGCCCATGGACTACTAAATACTTTTCCACAACTGCTAAACACTTCCTTTACATAAAATTCTATACTATCATACCATATTTTAAAAAATTTGAATAGTTTTTTGACTTTATTTTGACCCATTAGATGAAAAGCTAGTCTACTCTCTAATGTCTAGGATGCTTTTTTACTTTATCAATAGCTTGTATAATGGCATTGGTTACGTCTGCTTCAAATTGTATAGATAAAGCATTTATCTTGGAATAAACCTCTCCAAACTCTGTAGCTATATATTTAGGAGGCAGCATATTTAAGGCTATTGCCTTTATATCAGCTACACACCTTTCGCAGCTACATGACTCCTCCTGGCACTTCAAAATATTTGGCAATAGATTATTGACTACCACTTCCATATAATTTTTTATCTTCATAATAACCCTCCTTTTATTTGCTTGTATCTTCATATCCTCCGTAGGTTTGATAGGATGAAATCATTTCTAGGGAAACAACCTCAACCTGAGGAAGATTATACCTATCCTTGACCTTGTTGTATGCTATAGGGAGTCTAGCCTCACCTCTAATAAATTTTCTAGCCTGATTATACACACCTACTACCTCAATTACAATAGTATTATGGTTGGAATCATACGTAAAGCTCCTTTTATAATAGTGATATGGGGAATAATTATGAAAGGGGTTTTCCACTATTTTGTTATAGAAAGCTAGGTTAACTAACATTCTATCCTGTAGATAGTCCCCCAATTGAGGGGGTTGATATTCATTGGGATGAACTTCTTCTTCCTTCATTTTATTAATAAAATCCATCTTATATTCCTTTAAATCCTCTAGATACTCAACAACAACATCGTCAACTAAAATCAAAATCTCATGGTAAGCCTCCTCCATTGCCGACTCAGCGAGAAAATAAGCCTTTATACTATGACTACTTGAGGCTACCCTTTGATAATCATTGGCAACAAGGGTTACTGCAGAAATCATTAAAGTAAAAATGATCAATCCAATAATAAAAACATTTACTACGATAGATCCTCTTTTATTTGTTAATCCCTTTTCCATGCTTTCTCTACCTATAATCCAAACTTAGTCGTAGTTTCACAGAATAATCTATCTTATGGGCAATTACTTCTATTTCCAACAACTCCCCTTCAACTATCTCTCTAACAAGGATGTCTCTGATACCATCTACTAATACATTATTTTCATTCTTCTTATTCACCCTTAATTCACCTCTATCCCTATAGAAATATAGCAGTGTATTAAAGCTATTTCGTCTTCTCCCACTTAAATCAATCCAAACCTTCTTTCCTTCAAAATCTCTACCTTCAATGGTCTGATTGTTACTATGATAAGTAATTTGATATTGGTCACATTCCCTTATCCTTTTTTCTATATAATTCAATGCAAATTGAACCTTTTGCTTAGCTGCTATCTCATCCACCTGTCTACTATAGCTACCTATACTATAAATAAATATTGTGGTTAAGGCCATCATCACGATAGAAATCAATGTAATAGAAACCACTATTTCTATTAATGTAACTCCTCTGTTATCATGGAGATATTGATTCAATCTAAAGCCACCTCCCTGTAGCTCTATTAATCCTTTAATCTTCCTTCAATTCTATTGAAAGCTCCTTATAGCCATTTAAATATAGGTTAATATCTCCCTTAGCATTTATATAGCTACAGAGGCTATAGCTTAGATGATGGATTTCATCCCTTACATGTAAATCAATTTGATAAAGGGGGACTTCTTTATCTAGAAAATGAATCCTCAGCTGTACCTGGTAATTGTCAACATAAAAAATCGTATCCTTATCTAAAAATTCATGAAAAATATCTCCCTCTGTTCTGTTATTTAGGGTTTTCAGTTCTTCCAAAATACTTTGGGCCATCCTGCTGATATTATAGACCTCCGTAGTCATCAAGGTCACCCTATTAACATGAAACATCAAAGAAAAAGTGATCTGTGCAATAAGACCTAATATTAATAGAGCTATTAATACTTCTACTAGGGTCATACCCCTTCTATCCATGGTAACGCCTCAATCCCCTTATTTTTGCTGTATGATTTTTGCTTTTCCTGTACCTATATCCACCTGAATCCTCATCTTCTCTTTTTTACTATTGGTAAAAACAAACTGTCCATAGGCCGTCACCCCATCACGATTATAGGTAATTCTTTCATGGGACTCAGGGGATATGGTTACTCTTTGACTTAGTTCCTTCACCAATACAACTCTACCAAATAAAACCTGCTCTCGAACCCTTAGCTTATTACCAATTAGTTCAACACAATACTCTCTAGACTCATCTATACTCAACTGCTGAGCAAGATGAAGGGCAGACTTTACTTCATTTGCCGTAGTCCTTAATAGAAACCTATCATATACATTTCGATTTATTAAAGGAACTAAAGCTATTAATATCCCCATCATCATTAAAACCAATAACAGCTCTATTAGGGTAAAACCCTTCTTATTTTTCATTACTCTAATCCTCCACCTAGAGGGATATGCTATTTTATAAATATTATAATATTTTATAATATTCTATAATATTCTTTTAAAATCCCTATTTTCCTCCCTTATTTGTGGTAAATTTATAAATATTTGTAAAAATATGTATAAATTTAAAAAGGATAATCAATTTTCTCTTAGGAGAAATCGATTATCCTTTTAAATTTTATCATAATGTATTAAAGGTGATACAACAAATATATGGCTTCAGCCTTTGTTATATAGTGACCTATATTATCTACCCCTATTGAGTGGATTCCTTTTTCCCTTAGAATTTCTTCACCAATCTGTTTCCACTGAAATCCGGGGTCCTCTAAAACCTTTCTCATTACAATTTCAACCTCTTGATAGGTAATTGGTGCCTGAGGTCTTAAAGTTTTGTCGGCATATCCTACAATAAAGCCACTATAAAACCCTTTATAGATAGCCTTTGCAATAGCATTTTCATAGTTACCAAGGTTTTCATAATCCTCAAACTTACTTAAATCCACACTTTCTTCTGGGTCTGTCCATTTAAAGACCTTATCCAAAAGTAGAAGAAACTCTCCCCTTGTCATACTGTCATCTGGGTAGTAACAATCGTCCCTATCTCCACGGATATAGTACATAGCTCCAAAGGCATCTATTTCCTCCTCTGCCCAATGGCCTTGGATATCCTCAAAGGCCTTATACCTTCTATCAATTAATAATAGAGACTCCCCAGCCTTATATATGTAATTTGCAGAACCGCCTCTTTCAGAAGAACCAGCCCTAAAAGGATTTGCCTTTTTATAATTTTGATCCAAGTACCAGTCATAAAGACCTTCAGCTTCAACATCATCAGGCAAATGATAAAAATCTAAACCAATGGTTCCAGTCAGTAATCCCTCATCTTTACTGGAGATATTGATATTATTAAAGATAATCTTTTTTTGAAAATCCCACATCTTTTTTAACAGACCATTTAAGGCTTGATAATCACCTTCATAGGCTATATTTAACCCCATAGCATCCAAAGAAGCCTCTCCTAAGGTTTCAACCCTAGGCTGGGAGAATGCCAAGGAGGATACTTGAAGTTCAGGAGCATCTAAAAAATCCTGCATCAAAAGAATTATTTCCTCCTGCTGGATGTTAGGAAAATAATTAATAGAAGCCGTCTTAACTTTTTGATTGAGTTCTTCGATTGTTTTATCCAGCTGTTCCTCTAAATTAACAGCAATATAATATTCAGCTAATTTCTCTTCTGCTTCTTCCTTTTCATATTTTGCATCCTGAAGCTTTGCCAATTGAGGGGTTAGAAGAAAATAGTAATATGCTCCTAGAAATACCACTGCCATCAGAAAAAAAACAGCCCGTTTCTCTCTCTTCGTCAGCTTCATCTTAATTCACATCCTTTACTTTGAATTGAATAGCAAAGTTATAGATGCCTTCATTTATAGTAATAGAAGGTATAAATATTTCATCAAAGGCTTGGGTTAGACGGAGATTATATTCAAATTCAGCAATGGAACCCTTATCCTTGGCGGAACCCTGTATGGTCATGGAATTTGGCGTAATACTCATAGATTGAAAAAATAGGTTTTCAGGTATCGTTCCAAAAACTCCATAAACCAATAGCTCATTAATAATATCTAAGTTTTCAATTCCCTGATCTATATTAGCCAATAGTTGTAGCTGGTTTTCCAGTGTATCTACCCTAGACTCCTTATACTCTATCCTTTGCATCTGCTCTATAACCTCAGGTCTTGCTAAAATAGCATTAATAGAAGCTATCTCCTTCTCCATATTATTTATCCTTATGAAGTTAATAGCTGGAAAGGATATAACTACCAACACCAATAGCAGTAATATACTATAGAAGACCTTTTGTTTTTTTTCTATTCCCCTTTGTTTTGCTACATAGGGTTCAAAAAAATTTAAATCCCTCATTCCTTTTTCCCCCCTATCTTCTTATCAAAGCCCCAATGTTATTGACATAGGAGGCTATATTGATATTGGTTCCGTTGTTTTCTCTATTTAGATTGCTGATAGCATTTATTTTGTAAGTAGGTATGTTGAAGGTCCCCTCCAGATAGCTAGGCATTCCTCCCAATTCACCACTACCACCATAGATATAGATTTCATCTATAACGTTTCCTGTATTTCTTGTAGTGTAGTATTTAAATACCTTTTCTATCTCACCAACCCAGTTATCAATGCTGGTTTTTACAATGTTCATCAGTCGAGAAGTAGAAGAAAAATCCTCTGTTTCCTTTTCTAAATAACCATTGGCTATTTCTTCTCCCACCCCTTCACTACCAGCAGCAGTAAAGTGATGATCACCTTCATTGATATCCTTAATTTCTTTCTTCCTGAGTCCAGCTTCTTGTAAGGAGAGATCAAGAAAATTGCAAATATTTGCATCAATATCCTTTCCCCCCACCTTTAACAAGCGATTAAACTTAAAGATACCCTTTTCAATCATGATAATATTAATCTGGGTGTGACCTAAATCAATAATTGCTATGGTTTTATTAGAAAAATCATTAACCCCATTAATCTTCACCGACCCAGCAAAAACCTTGTCTACCCCATTGGAGTGAATGTCTAAAGCTATGGGCTTTAACCCTAAGGACTCTATCAAATGAAGATAATCCCCTGCTATTTTCTTAGGAAGAGCCGTCACCAGTACCTTTGTTTTTTCCAGTTCACCGTCCTTAAAGGTTTCCAATAGCTTATATTGAATGATGTATTGATCTATTTCGATAGGAAGGTATTGTTCAATTTCAAATTCCAGCATACCCTTCATTTGCTCATACTTTACAGCCGGCATATCTATTTCCCTCGTTATGATAGAGGTACTCTCTAGGGTACATACTGTTTTGGTGGCCTTGATTCTATGGTTATGTAAAGCTCCAGCAATAGCCTCCTTTAGAGGGAGCATGTCAATTATTTCTCCATCATAAAAGGTATCAATAGGCGTTTCAATCGTTACCACTTTATTGATGGTAACGGTGTTTTTTTCATACTTTCCTACAACCATTTTTATACTGTGGCTACCGATATCAATGGAAAGCATTTCTTTTTCCCACATTTTGAAAACATTCTTTTCCAAGTCTTTTCCTCCTTTATAGGTTATTGAAAAATCGTTCTATATACCACGTTAAAATTTCCCGTTGCCAACAGATGGTGATAAAGGCGGCTAGAGCAATAAAAGGACCAAAGGGAACAGCCTCCTTTCTACTCTTTTTCTTAAAAGCCAGCAGTAAAACCGAAAGGCCTCCCCCTATGAGAAATGACAAAAGCATCATCAGTAGGGTGGTTTTCCATCCCAGCCAAAAACCCAGCACCCCCATCAACTTGATATCACCACCACCCATGCCACCATTAGAAATAATAGCAATCAGAAGAAAAAATCCTCCTCCCATTAAGAGTCCCCCTATGCTGTTAAGGAGGGGGAAGGAAGTATCATAAAGCAACATATGAACTGCTTTATAAACCAACCCTATAAGGAAGATCAAAATCACCATACCATCAGGAATAATCTGATGATAGTAATCTATCATGCTAATAGCAAGCAATATACTAGCCAGGGCTCCATAGGCCATAAATTGCAGGGATAGTCCAAATTGTATATATAATAAAACATAAAGGACACTATTAAACAACTCAATAAAGGGATAGCGGGGAGAAATTTCCTCTCGACAGTAACAACATTTCCCCCTGCAGACCATATAGCTTAATACCGGTATTAAATCCTTCGGCTTCAGAGAAGTGCTACAGCTGGGGCAATGGGATGAGGGATAGACGATGGACTCCTCCCTAGGAATACGGTAAATGCAGACATTGAGAAAAGAACCGATTAGGAGACCAACCATTATTATAATTATAATCACAATATCCTTTCCTTTCTTTAGTATTAATTGGTTTAATGTGATTTACAGACATTAATACAAAATAGTATACATAAATTTAAAAACAGTCCAACACAACAACCATAATCTTACATATATTACAATATTATACCATATTTTCACATATCGTATAATGTTGTAATAATATTTCGCTTGACAAATTAAGCCTTGTTTAGACATATACCCCCCAGTCTTAGTAAGGCTTAGTAAAAATTGTTTCTTGTTGAAATTCAACGTTTTTTAAATAGGCTATCTAGCATCACTGGTAAAAATAATCCCTATACATCCTCGGATTTCATAGAAAAACCACGATTTTTTTCCTCTATTTTTCACTAACTATGTACCAATATCCTTAAAACCCTTTCTTGTTGTACATAATTAGTGAAAAATATCCTTCATCCCCACCTATTGTTATGATATACTTGGAAATAAAAAGGGGGGTTATCCTGTGAAAAAAGAACTGCTTATTGATATTTTTAAATATCACTTTCTTGAAAAATTATCTTATCGTGAGATTGCAGCTAAGTTGAATATCGATAGAAGAACAGTAAGTAGGTATGTCCATATCATGGAAAAAAATATACAGTCCTTAAAGGATAACCCATCCCCTACAGGAAAGTCTGGTGATAAGACTACCCATGCCTATATTTTTCATGATTGGGAGGATTATATGGAAGACATCATTGCCTATAAAGCTACTAGAAAAAAGAAGGCATTAACTCCTACTACTAAAAAAGCCATTTATAGATTAACAGAAGTCCTTAATACCACTAGTCCTCAAAGAATTTATGATTTTATCTATGAAAATTATGAAGAGTTTCAAGGCACGATTGTGGATGGTCTTACCTATTCCTCTATTTGGCGAGCTTTGCAGGAGAAACAGAATGAAGATGAGTCAACCCCTAAGGATTGACCCTGAATTATTAAGAGATAAAATATAAAGCTACCCATCTAACATGCAGTACCATTATCCAAAGCTTTACAGCCGTTAATCCCATGAGGGCTTTAGATAACCACGGTATTTTAGACCTGACTTTGTATAAAAAAATCATCGCTATTCCTACATATAATACCACACCGATTATGGATAGGATCATGGATAAATGAATAAAGTAATCCATGATAGGGTTTGCCTCTTCTATAATCCCCAGTTGTAATCCTATCGACGTAAAAGCTATGTCAAAAACCGTTAGTAAAAATATACCATAGTAGATAAAACGATTTTTTTTCATAATCATACAACTCCTTATTATAAGTATATGCAACAAAAACTTGTGTGTTGTATGATAGTATTTGAAGTATTCTATTAATCCTCTCTGGTACTTAATGGCATTGTAGGGTCAGCTTCCCTATAGAAGGGTTTTTCTTGTTTTGATTACAGTCACCTAATCTACCGCGGGAATACCTACTACAGCATGGGCAGCAACATAGATATCGCCATTAAATTTATATTCTTCCCCTACCTTAAAGCCCAATTGACCAGGAGCATTGGTTAAGCGACCCCGACGGTCTGAAGGAAGCTCTTGGTTCCCAATCCATAGATGGGTTTCTTGAAGTGCATAACCACTAAATATATCATAATTTACAATCACTGTACCAGCTTTATAATCAACTATAACATTTCCAACATGAATTCCATTATCAAGATTATTTTGACCAGCACCAGCCCACAATTTCAATACATATTCACCTTCACTAATAGGTCCATTGGTCCATCCCCAGTTGTTTGCATTTAAGCCCTCAATAGATGTAAACTTTCTTGCAATATTCCCACCATAAGCCCAAGCTGTCTCTTCATAGAACATAGGCTTTTCACAATAGTAGAAAGTAATATGACTCCAGCCTGAGCCAGTATTGTTAGGATTATTAGCTGGTTGTTTTAACCCACAGTCATTGTAAACTCCCTGAGGATATTTAGGATAATAACTGTATAAGTTACCACCTTGATTTCCACCTTTTACATATACATGAAATACTGGCATAGTTGATGCCCAAGCAAATGTATCTCCATTATTTGTGATTGTTACTTGAAACTTTGAATTAAGATCTGTACTTGCAGTATCATCATCTCCGACTTTATATATGCCGTCTACTAATTCGTTTTCATCTAAATCTATTTTAAAAGCTTTTAATATACAGCCTTCTGGAGCCTCAAGGCTACTAGGAATTGGATTTGGTCCTAATATAGGGATGCTGTCATAGCTCCCCGTAGTAGGGTTGACTTTTGGACTAGTACAATCTTCAGTGCCTGCAAAAACAAATTGAACTAGTGAGAAAATAAGCATAACAGCTAGTAAAATGCTGAATAATCTCTTTTTCATAATATTCCCCTCTTTCATCTCATATAGATTCATTGTTTTATACCTTTATTAGCATATTAGCAAAACAGTTTAGATTTGATTTATCATCTGTATTAGAATAACGATTCTATAATCAGCAACCAGACTATCATAGTGGCAAAGGTATCGTTATCATACCATCTGCACCTTAGACTCTAGGCTTTGCGTCCTGTTCTTTTGAGCAGTTTGCCCTTCCTTAGGTCAGTATATCTATAAATGTATGAAAAACTAATTTAAAGCTATACCTATAGATTAACTTTACTTTTATGTCACGAGTTAGTTAATCCATACTTAATCATAAGCACTCCTCCCCTCCCCTCCCATTGATAATTTATTTACAAGAGGTCGGTTACACTACCAGCTCCATGTGACCTAAGTGTCCAAATAAAGGTCATACTTCATAGCTCCCTATTGCTTGGTAAGTAATAAATATCTTGTTATTCTATATCCTTAGGTATAAATGATACTAGCCAAAAGTAGTATAAATGTTATTCTAATGTAGTATATTCTTTGGACATTAATAATATTATAATTAGCCAAAAGTCCTATGCAAATAAATTTCGCTAGTCATTTCTGGGCAAATAATTGTTGTTATTTCAATATTTTAAAGCGTTTTTATTTATTGTTATGGTTTTATAAGAAACCCTGTTGTTCCTAGTTAAAGCTTGTAAATTATTAGCTTAAAGAAATAGTTTTTTTACTTCTTCTGCAGGGTCTATTTGTATCATTAATAGTGTCCTCCTTTATTAATAATGTTATCATTTATGATAACATTATATATGATAAATTTCATTTCCCACACTTTCAAATGATCACTTTCTTTCTAAGAAATGTTTTATCCTGAATCTTTTGGAACTTCTGACAATCTCTTTTAAGTTGAGTTCACCAAAAATTTTCTAGTGGGATTTACCTCTTTTTTCAACAAGATCGTCCCTTGTGTACATTCTTACCGAAAAATTTTGTCTGTCTTACCCCCCATTTTGGGGCATAAAAAATCCTAGGTATACTTTCCTGTCCCTAGGGGGACAAAGAGGTGTTCTTTTGGTAATCTCTAGGCTAAGTAATAGTTTTTCAGTTTTGAGTGATAGGTATTTTATTATGTTAACTGTTTTTTAAAAATTTATTTGCCATGTAATTGATGATTGCCTCCTTTAGTAATTTCTTAGGTGTAATGCCCTCAGGAATGATTAGGGAAACCGATTAGTCACTGTTTAGCAGAATTAGTGTGTTGGTGTAGTTTTCTCCACCATCCACATCCCCGTACTCTCCATACTCACTGTCTAAGATTTCTACCAGTTCTCTGACTACCTCTACTACCTTGTGTGGTAGTTCTGTTAGTCTTTTAGCTTCTTCTACATGGGCTATTTTTATCATTGATATTGTCCTCCTTTATTAATTTTATTATCATTTATCATAAGATTGGATATGATATATGTCTTTCTCCTTTGATTTTTTCCACACAAAAAGAGCCGACCTGTTAAGATTGACTTTTTTTGTTCAATAAGTTAGTAATTTAAGTGCCTGACACCCTTTTCTTCTATCTTTAATAGACTTTTTTTAGACGATAGAATGGTAAACTTATTAAATACAATTTAAAAAGATGGAGAGTGAGATAATTGAGTCATAAGGATATCATCAAACAATTAAACTATACACTGGGACTTTCTCGAAATATAGTAGGCATTAAATTTATTTTTACAAAAGAAGAATTTGATAGCTTAGATATAAAACAAGTAAACTATAAAATGTCTTATTGTAATACTGTAAAACTTGCTTCAAAAGGTAAGTCTTTCAAAGCAAATTCAGATAATTTTTTATGTAAAGCATCTTCCAGGGCCTTAGGGCTAATGGATGTAGATAATGAAGTAGTATCGGGGAGGCTTTATCATTCATTCAATATGTACAGAAGTGTTGGAATTGCAAAAAATGTGCAAAGAAATGTAACGTATGTTGATCATAAAATCTATGGTGTTGTAGTAGGACCTTTGAAAGAGATAGAAATAAAACCTGATGTGATTATCATGATTACCAATCCTTATCAAGCTATGAGGATAGTACAGGGATACTCATATGATTGTGGAATTCCTACAAATATTAAATTCACTGGTAATCAAGGGGTATGTTCAGAATGTACAGCCACGCCCTATGAAAATAATGATATAAATGTATCATTATTATGTGCAAATACGAGATTCGCAGCCAAATGGGATGATAATGAAATGGGAATAGGTATGCCCTATCACATATTTGAGACTATTGCTAATGGAATTATAAAAACATTAAATCCAAGTGAACCTAATATCAAAAAGAGAAAAATAATAGAACAAATTGGAATAGAAAACATAGCCATTCCAATAGAGCTTGGAACAAGCTATTATAAAAGTGGTAAATAATCAACTTTAAAGACCTATATAGGTCTTTTTTATTTAATAGGAAAGTCCTACTTTTCCTATTAAATAAAAAGAGCCAATCATTAAGATTGACTCAGTAGTTTTGTTTAGTAATTTCAGTTATTGAGTTGCTAAAATAAAGCTCTTTAGATTGTGGGTGTAGTTTTATAATCACAGTATGTTTTCTGTAATTCTACTTCTTTGATAAGTTATCAATAGGTTGTCACAGGTATTACTTTTAAGTACGAGTAAGTATTACCTACGGTTCCAATGATATTAGTAGTATTTTGAGGAAATATCTCCTTTTGTATCGTATGACCATCAGAAGCCTCCATCTTTACTCTGACATTTTTTCCTGATATAGAAAACTCTACTGATAAATCAGAAAGGTTTGAATTTCTAATTTTGGAAACAACCATACCCTCTTTTGACACTAAATTGCCTACAGAATCATCAGTATTAACAAATATCATTTTTCCATCAGATACATCAGCTTCTTCACTTCCGAGAAGTTCTATCCTTGTTGCAGTTCCTATTTGTTTTTCTAGATACTCAAGCATAAATCTAAACTCATTCTGAGTATTTACTCGGGTATCAACTAGCCGATAAGTTTGACTGTTGAAATGAAAAAGAGAATAGGTCAATGTCATAATTATCGATATAAGTGCTAAGACTATAATCAATTCTACAAGGGTGATGCCCTTATTAGAATTATATTTAATTTTTGTTATTATTGAACATATACTTTTCAAGTTTGATACACCCCTCTATCCATATACAGCAACGTTATAAATATTATCCACTCTAATCAGCTGTGCGGTTATATGCTCTATATACATAAATTTCTGTTTCCACGACTTCATCATTAACTGTTTCCTCTTTTTTAATGACTATTTTGTCAACATCAACTTCAGTTTCATGTATAGAAGTACCAAATTTCACTGTCAATTTGTCATCTACTCTATTATAATCAGTGATAGAGTGGGGAAAATCATTAGCAATTAGTTCATCGATTTCAGCTTGATTATAACCAGATATAGCACTTTCTGCAATAGTTGCAGCATCAGAGACATTTTTTGTTCTGCCACCAGAACGTACAGCCAACAGCACACTACTAGTGTAAACCGTTCCTATCACTACAACGATTATTCCAAGTAATGCTAATCCGACAATAATTTCAACTAAAGTCAAACCCGATTCACTTTTCTTAGGATTATTCATATTATCACTCCTAATAACTCATTTGCCAAGCTGTTATTGAGGCAACCAAAACACCTTCATTGAATCAGGTTTTGGCACTGCTACAGTAACAGAATGGTGCACAATTTGTATTGGGGTAGTTGTATCAACCCTGTTATAACCTGTGGAACCTTCTCCCCCACTACCGCCTGAGCCAGAGCTCGGGTCAATGTGAACAATTCCAATATTATTGCCACCTGATATATTTCCAGCGACAATACTACCATGAACTACAGGTTCACTGTTTTTAGTGTTTTGAAATTGAAAACTTGAATAGGGAGCATACAAGTAGCCATATAATTTGATGGAGTTTCTAACAATAATTTTATTATTTTCAACATCTCGATCATCTTCAGGTTGATCAATAATTATATAAGTTAGGGGAATTGCTCCACCAGACATATTGTCTTGAGTAAATGTAGGTTTGTTACCACTGGAAAAGGTAATACCTCCATCACTTTTACTATTATCATAGATATAAAGATAAAACTTACCTGATCCCGTTACATGAAAGCTATTGTTATTACCAAACTCAAGTCTATTAAGCATTAGGATTACATCACCTTCTGTAGTATCAACCGTAAAATGTTTGTTATGTCCTAATGCAATACTTCCATAATATCCACTATCTATCGCTCTTATTGTTGGTGGCAAGTCTGTAGTCTTTAAATCTTCAAAACGAGAATCTGTTGATATATCAACAGGTAACAATTCTTTTGGTTCTATAGGATCTGTTGGCTCGCTTTGTGAAAAATCTCCTAATTTGTTATTTCCAATATTAATTATGCCTTCATATCGTCCACTGGCTTTAGTACCATTTGACTTCGTTAAGTCAACATTGTTTCCAAGATTTACATTATTATGAGAGTAAAATGCATCTCCAAAGGATGCAGGATGATTTGCTGGAAGTTCATATTCTTCCCATGTTGATGTGGTTTCTTCAGAATTAATAAGTATCGAATAGGTTTCGTTATCTGTATCAAAATTTAGTTTTAGTGCGGCTCTAGCAGTATTCCCATTTACAGTTGCAGAAGCCTGAAGTTTATAACCACCAGAGACAGGAATAACATTAACAACTATATCACCTGTGTCAGCTCCAACTATTCCTTCAACAGTATGTGTTGTGCCACCCACTGGCAATACATGATTCCTTATAAAATCTAACCCTAAGTTGTACTCATATTGTGCATTTTGTAGATCCAGCACTGCTTGATTTAATGCTTCAAGATATTCAGCCATTTCATCTGGATCTCCACTGTCTATCTCATCAATGGCTTTACTTTTGGCCTCAACTACTGAGATTCTATCACTAATCTTTTCTTGAACTTCAATTTCTATCGCTGCCCTTACAGCATCCACTGCAGACCTAGCTACATAATAGGCTTTTGTTTGGTTTTCATCTATGATACCATGTTTTGATTCAAAATTCACTGCCGTTATTGTCACGGTAGTTAAGATAATTACAATTGCAAATAAAATTACTACAAGTGGCATTACAATGCCTTTCTTATTTCTTAAATAGTTAAACATATAGCTCATCCTCCTTGACGGAATTTTAATAAAATTTACTAACTGACTATCGATATCCTAATAAATCACACAAAGTTCTTTAATACTTCATCATTTTTCTTCAGTATACTTTAAATAAATTTATTAAAAAAGCTATGCTTTTGTTTTCTAGTTTGCAAATTTTTCAACATTATGTTTAAAACGAAGAATTAATCAAGCTATTAATCTATTATATGTTCTTTAGATTTAAAACTATTCAATAATTGATAATACTATTGAAAAGGTAAATTCACTACCCATTCAACCTTCTTCTAAACTACAACTTTAATCTGAAATTTATATTTATTTACAATACTATGTCTATAAATTTTCAATAATTAAGGCATTTAAATATTTTAAAAAGAAAATTCTTAAATGGAGGTCAATCATTTCAACTGACCCCCATTTTGTTAGGTGTTTAATTTAGATGTTCAGCACCTTTATTTCTTCAACAAAGAATCGAACACACTACAACCCTTCCCTTGACAGGGTACATTCCCTTGATTTGTATTGAACCACAGGAACCGTGACCTTGGTTGTATGATTAAACATATCTACTTGCCCGCTATTTTTACCCATCATAGTCTGAAACCTCCTAAATTTCAACGGTTTATATGCTTATATTATATCATATAATTTAAGCATTTGGTTGAATTTATTGGAAATAGCAAGGGTTTGAAGGGATAAATTTGCCTAAACCCTTACTATTGTTTGTTTATTCAAATCAATGAATTTTTATTAAATCACTAGAATTTTTCGGAGCTTTCCCTGGCACTAATCAGTTTCTGCCGTCCCCTTGGTTGTACCTTTGGTTGTTCTATTCAGTTCTAGTATTAGCACCAGCAAGTACCTTATCTTCTCCACTTTCAGTGTTACGATAAATTCCTACTCTAATTTCGTCAGGAGCACCTTCTACTGTAGTAACATCAACGACAGCTTCCAGTGGCTTATTATTTTTATCTTTAGGCCATTCATCTAAATATACATCTAGGCCATCAATGTGTTCCAACTTAGTATGAGTACCATTGGTTAATTCGATATCATTATTATCAGCTAAAGCTATTGTTATCGCATTATACAATGTTCGAGCATTTCCCGCATCTGCACTTTCTTTAGCTCTTTCTGTAAAACCCATCAATCTCGGAACCGCAATCAGAGCCAGTATACCCAAAATCGCAATAACAACAATCAGTTCAATTAGAGTGAAGCCTTTTCTGTTTTTCATTCTTTTGGTAAACATTTGAATCATTTTTGTTTCCTCCTTTTTCTTCTTTTAATTTTATTTTTTTATATACAAACCTCTATTCCCCTATCCCCTTATAATTTTACACGCCTTAGTCACTATTCACCGCCACTAGGGTGATAATGGGATGTAGGAATACAGGTTGCTATCATTAGGCTTTTTTACTGTACAGTCTGGAGCATATCAAACATCGGTAGTACCATAGCGATTACGATAAATCCGATGATGACTGCCATAACTACAATCATAATGGGCTCCAATAGGGTAGTCATCTTTCCTATGGCAAAGTCCACTTCTTCGTCATAGAAATTAGCGGTTTTATCCAGAATATCATCTAGAGTTCCTGACTCTTCACCGATACGGATCATATTGTCCAGCATAGGAGGGAAAAGTCCCGTTCTTTTAATAGGTGTGGCTATATCTACACCCTTTCGAACATCCTCTCTAGCCTTCATGATCCCCTCTGCAGCATATTTGTTACCTACAGCATTGGCCACATTTTCCAGAGACTGTAGTAAAGGTATCCCACTGGCAAGTAACGTGGACAGCGTTCTTGAAAACCTTGCTGTCACAATTTTTTGGTTTAATTGCTTGACTATAGGAAGACTAAACTTTAGCCTATCAAACCTTAGTCCCCCATCCTCCGTGGTGATGTATCGTTTTATTCCGTAGAAGAGAACTATCGCCCCTATTAAGATAATGTACCAGAAGGTCCTAAGTCCTGCACTGATGGCTAGGAGAATCTTGGTTGGTAGGGGTAAGGGTACACCACTGCCTTCAAACATCCCTAAAAAGGTTGGCATAACAAAGGTCAATAAAAAGATAACGACTGCCACAGAGACAAAGGTTAGGATAATTGGATAAATCATGGCACTTTTAATTTTGTTGTTGATTTTGTTTTCCTTCTCGTAATGGGTAGCTAGTCTATCCATGATGATATCTAAACTGCCACTTGTCTCTCCAGCTGCCACCATGTAGGTCATCAGCTGAGGAAAGACTGTTGAGTGCTTCTTTAGCGCCTCAGAAAAGGTTAACCCTTTTTGAACCTCCTCATAGACCTCTGCTACTATTTTTTTGAGTTTTTTGTTCTCCACCTGCTGTCTCAGAATATCTAGGCATTGGATGATGGTGACACCGGCATTTAGCATGGCATAGAACTGTCGGCAAAAGACAGATAAGTCCTTGGTTTTTACACTGCTAAAGATTTGCATGTCCCGAATATCCTTGGATTCAGCTTCTTTAATAGAGATGGGATAATTTTGGTTTTGCTTTAGCATCATCACGACTTCGTTTTTGGTTTTAGCTGTATAGGAGCCTTCAATGTTTTCACCATTGGTGGTGACGGCTTTGTATTCATATACCGGCATATATTCCCCTCATTTCCTGTAGGATTATTATCGCTTTAAAATACCAGCTGTTTTTTTACATAATCTATATCCAAGGCATATTGCAATGCTGTTTCCTTTGAAATGATCAGACGTTTATATAAATCAATCAGGCAAGAATCCATCGTCTGCATTCCAAACTTCATTCCAGTTTGAATGGAGGTTTGGATTTGATGGGTTTTCCCCTCCCGCACGAGATTTCGAATAGCATTGTTGGCTACCATTACCTCAAATGCAGCTACACGCCCACTTTCATCCTTCTTTGCCATCAATTGCTGTGATACAATTCCCTCCAGCACCGATGCCAGCTGGATTCGTATCTGTTGCTGCTGATAGGGAGGAAATACATCTATAATTCTATCGATGGTCTTGGCTGCCCCTAGGGTGTGGAGGGTTGACAGAACTAAATGTCCCGTTTCTGCTGCTGTTATGGCGATAGCTATGGTTTCTAGGTCCCTCATCTCACCAACTAAAATAACATCAGGGTCCTGTCTCAAGGCGGATCTTAAACCATTGGCAAAGCTAAAGGTATCTGCTCCGATCTCCCTTTGGTTGATGATACTTTTGTTGTGTTTATGTAGATATTCTATAGGGTCTTCTAGGGTTAGAATATGGCATTTTCTCTCTGCATTAATCAAGTCCAGCATAGAAGCTAGGGTTGTGGATTTTCCGCTTCCAGTTGGCCCTGTTACTAATATAAGTCCTCTATTTTTTCTGGATAAATCCTTTAGGACTGGAGGTAATCCCAGTTCCTCCATGGAGGGGATCTGGGAGTGGACCACCCTCATGGCGATAGAATAGCTTCCCCTTTGTTTATAGGCATTTACTCTAAATCTACCCCTACCTTGGGTAGAATAGGAGAGGTCTAATTCTCCCTTTTCATCTAATAGGTTTTGCTGCTTTTCTGTGAGAATTTGTTTTGACAGTTTTTCTGTATCCTCTGGACTTAGTCTAGTTTCCCCCATAGCTACTAATCGTCCGTTTAGTCTAATGGTTGGTGGAACTGCTACAGTAATATGTAGGTCTGAAGCCTTCAGCTGTAGGGTTTTATCCAATAATTCAAAAATATCCATTCCCTTATCCTCCTAATCTAGACTGTAGGTTACCTTAATAAGCTCGTCCATAGTGGTAACCCCTTTTAACACAAGGTTAGTGGCATTTTGTCTTAAGGTAACCATTCCTTGCTCTACTGCTTTTCTTTTTAATGCCTCCACCGTCTGTCTAGTATCAATTAAGGACTTGATGGCATTGTTAATAGGCATAATTTCATGTATAGAGGTCCTTCCCTTATAGCCTGTATGATTGCAAAAATTACATCCTGTTCCTTTATAAAGGATTGGATCGTGATTTAAGTCCAGTAATTTTCTTTCATTATAGCTACCCTCATAGGAAATTTTACAGTTTTCACAAATTTTTTTAACCAATCGTTGAGCAATGACCCCTACGACAGAGCTGGAGATTAAAAAGGGCTCGATTCCCATGTCTACTAATCTGGTGACGGTGGAGGCAGTATCATTGGTATGGAGGGTGCTTAATACTAAATGACCTGTTATAGCAGCCCTTACTGCAATTTGAGCGGTCTCAGCATCTCTAATCTCACCAATCATAACGATATCTGGGTCTTGTCTTAGTATCGCCCTTAAGCCATTGGCAAAGGTAAGACCTGCCTTGACATTTACCTGGGACTGATTGATGCCCTCCAGACGATATTCAACAGGGTCCTCCACAGTGATAATATTTTTATCAATTTTGTTTAGCTCCTTAAGTACAGCATAAAGGGTGGTGGTTTTTCCACTGCCGGTGGGACCTGTAACCAATATAATGCCGTGGGGGTTTTGAATGATTTTATCAAAAACCTCTAGATTTTCGTCTATGAAGCCTAATTGACTTTTGGATAGTACAACTCCGCTTCTATCTAACAAACGAATAACGATTTTTTCTCCATATACTGTTGGCAATACGGAAATCCGCATATCAATGTCTTTACCGTCTACATTGGTTTCTACCCTACCGTCTTGAGGAATTCTCTTTTCTGCTATATCCATTTTGCCCATGATTTTTATTCTTGTAACAATAGCAGAATGGCTTGTCTTTGCAAGGGTCATAATTTCCTGTAGATCTCCATCTATTCTAAAACGAATTCTTAAGCTCTTTTCCCCTGGCTCTATATGAACATCGCTGGCTGTTAGTTTAATGGCCTGGCGGATAATGGAGTTCACCAGCTTGACTACAGGGGCATTGTTGATTTGGTTGAGGGTTTTTTCATCCAAATCCTCTATAGACTCTGTGCTAAAATTTTCTTGAAATTCCTCTAGGGCTTGTTCGGCACTTTCCTTTTCGTAGTAAACCCCAATGGCATTAAGAATATCGTCCTTGGTGGCAATGACGGGCTCTACCTCAAGACCTGTTGCTATTTTAATATCATCTAAGGCAAAGATATTTAGTGGATCTACCATGGCTACCACTAGCTTTCCCCTATCCTTTTTAATAGGTATAAGGGTATGACGTCTTGCTAATTTTTCATGAATCAATCTAGGTATCTCCGGATCAATATAATAACTATCTAGAACTACATGGGGTATACCTAATTGAAATTCTAATACTTCTATAATCTCTTTTTCGCTAATGACCTTCTCTTTAATCAGTATTTCTCCTAGCTTTTCTCCTGTGGTTTTTTGCAGCTTCAAGGCTTCCTCCAGCTGCTGCTGGGTAATAAAGTGGGCATCTACTAATAGATCTCCTAGCTTTTTGTTTTTTACGCTCATTGTATACAGCTCCCTATAGGTATGTACTCATTATATAAATTATAGAGACATCACATCCCACTTGAAAACATGGTTCGTTTGCCCTATTGACATCATTTGCATGATATTTCTAGTATAAATTAAATATTCTGAAATAAATGTCGAAAAAATATGTCGTTTATAATTTTTTTTCTACAGCAAATTTCAGCATTTAACTGTTAGCTTTTTATATATTTCCAATAAAAAAGGCTAACAATATATTTTACATTGTTAGCCGGTTACGCCACTATATCCCTACAGCTTAAGGCGTCCATCTATATCTGCAGTTCATCCATTCTAAAGATTGCTTAATGACTGTCCCTATATTTATTTACTTTATTATACATTAAGGTTTTGTTGTTTGTCAATTATTTCCATTAAGTATAGGTGTTTTACATAGATGAATAACCTGTTACGGATGGAGGGATTGGTCTATAGATCAGCAGTGGATGAGGGTGTTGTTTCTAATCATGATATATTTTTGATTTTAAAAATCCTTTTAAATCTTGAAAATCTAATTTTGCATCAGTCCAAATCTCGAAGGCCAAGATTCCTTGATCTATCAGCATATCTAAGCCATGATGTATTTTGCAATTGTTTTCCTTTGCTTTTTTCAGGAGTTTGGTTTCAAAGGGTTGATAGATAATATCACTGACGATTAAATGACTATGGAGTTTTAATTGATCTTCAAAAGGTATATGATCTACATTAGGCACCATGCCTATTGGGGTACAATTAATGAGAATATCGATTTCTTCTGTATGTAATTCTTCAGGGGTTATGGCCTCATGGTTAATGGTTGCAGATTTTTTGATGGTATTGAGGACATTGATGACTTCAATGGCTTTATTGATACTTCTATTGCAGATCTTAATAGAACAATCAAAATGAATGGCCAGAGCTACTGCTATACTTTTGGCAGCACCTCCAGCCCCTAATAGTACTATTCTTTTATCATGAAGGTCTATACCCTTTCTCTTTAATCCATTTACGAAGCCTAGACCATCGGTGTTATATCCAATCAATTTTCCATTTTCATTTTTTACTGTGTTGACGGCTCCAATTAGCTGGGCTTCCTCTGTTATGTCATCTAAAAATTCCATGATTTTTATTTTATGGGGATAGGTTACATTACATCCTATATAACCTAACGCCTTAATTCCCTCTATAGCTTCCCTTAATTTTTTTTCTTCCACCTTATGATTTACATAAACACAGTTCATATTTAACTGCTGGAAGCCATAATTATGTATGATTGGTGAAAAACTATGATCTACTGGATTCCCTAATAAACATATGGTTTTTGTTTTTCCATTAATGGTATTCATTTTATTAATCCCCCCTATGATCTTTTAAAACCACCCTTAATACATGTCTTTCTATTTTTCTTACAAAGGTTGTCCACCAAAATTCTTTACTTTCAATAGGTACCACTAGAACGGTAATGAGACCCATTCGGTTCCCCCCTAAAACATCTGTAAAGATTTGATCTCCTATGACAGCTGTGTTATGAATTTGTGTTCCCATTTGTTCCATAGCCTTCTTAAAGGCTCCCCTTCTAGGCTTTACCGCCCTATGTATGGCTGGCAACTTCAATTCTTCGTTAAAGGTTACTACTCTATCCTCCGTATTATTGGAGACAAGGCATACTTCAAATCCCTCTTTTTTTAAATTTAATAGCCATTCCTTTGATTTTTCACTGGCATATTTTACATCCCATGCCACTAGCGTATTGTCAATATCAATGATTAATCCCTTGATGTTTTTTGCCTTTAATTTTTCTAGGTCTAGATGTAGTATAGATTCTACATATAAGTCTGGTGTCAAAAGCTTCATTAAATATCACCTCATTGTATTTTCATCATTTCCTTACATGATTATCTTTATAGTTATTATTTGAGAAAACTACAAAATTTAAACCAACTTATTGAGGAACTCAGGTCATATAGAGAATTTCACAATATTTTATAACTCTAGATTCCTTCTATTATAGCATATATTTTATGGAAAATATTTCACCGTTGTAAATAATTTACCATGGGGAAAGTTATTATTTTTATTATATTGCCGTGGGAATAAGTAAATTTCAACATTTTTAGCTTTTTTTTGCTTTGTTTTTCCAGTAAATCTATATTTATTATCATTTCGACAGTAAATTTTCCCAAAAAAATATCTAGACTTATAAATCTGTCTAGATGTTATAATTCCTCATTTATTAATTATGGTCAAAGGCTTTATACAGTTTTTTTATGGCTCTTTTTTCAATTCTTGAAACATAGGATCTGGATATCCCTAGCATCTTTGCTATTTCTCGCTGGGTTTTACTACCTCCATTACATATGCCGTATCTAAGCTCTAAAACCATCAGTTCCCGCTTTTTTAATACACTGGCCATTTTTTTATAGAGCTTTTTAATCTGTATTTTAAGTTCTACCTCGTTCAACACCTCATCGGGCTCTGTCCCCAAAATATCAATTAAGGAAATTTCATTGCCCTCTCGATCTACACCAATAGGATCCTGTAGGGATACTTCTGTTTTTACTTTTTTATTGGCTCGGATCGTCATGAGGATCTCATTTTCTATACATCGTGCAGCATAAGTAGCTAGTCTAGTTCCTTTGTTTCTGTTAAAGGTGGTAATCCCTTTAATTAATCCAATTGTTCCTATGGAAATTAAATCATCGGTATCACATCCGATATTCCCATACTTTTTTGCAATATGGGCTACTAATCGAAGATTTCTTTCTACAAGTATATTTCTAGCTTCCTCATCTCCTACCTCAAATCGTTCTAGGTACATTTCTTCCTCCTCCGGCGTCAGCGGTTGAGGAAAAGAAATGTTGCTGGATATATAAGACACACCTAATAGAAATGGTTTTATCATATTTGTAGCTATCTCTGTCAATAAAACCAACATATCTATCATCCCCCTTTAAAACCTATACAATAGGTCACTTTAAATAATATGTTTTAAAATGCCTATATGTGCATGTACGTTGATAAATTGGGGATGTCTGTGTCGGTCTTTTTTAAATTTTTAGTTCTGTTAAAGGCTATTGTTAGTTTTTACATTCTATGAATTCTTGAATTCTGTCG
Source organism: Natronincola ferrireducens (assembly GCF_900100845.1). Classification (NCBI taxonomy): domain Bacteria; kingdom Bacillati; phylum Bacillota; class Clostridia; order Peptostreptococcales; family Natronincolaceae; genus Natronincola; species Natronincola ferrireducens. Next base: position 373,359 of record NZ_FNFP01000002.1, read on the forward strand.
TAGTTTTATTTATACAATATCAACATCTATGTTTAACATGGCCTAATATTTTGCCATTAGTAGCCTACTGCCATCATTTTTTCTAGTATTTTCTGGAAGACAGGAACTGCCACTGCTCCTCCTGAGCCCCCCTCTTGTATAAGAACAGTTATAGCGTATTCAGGGTGAGTTGCAGGATAGTAGCCTGTAAACCATGCATGTAATACTGTATTGCCCCTTTTAGCTGCTTGAGCTGTTCCAGTTTTCCCAGCAGTAGTTTTAGCCAACTGACCTATATTTTTTCCAGTTCCCTCCATCATTACAGTCTCCATTAGCTTTTGTAATTGTTTAGCATTTTTTTGTGATAATACCCTATAACTATCTTTTGTATCAAAGGTTTCAAGGATTTCATAGTTATTTAAAATATCCTTTAATATATGGAGGTTTTTTTTCATACCGTTGTTTGCTATGATTTGTGTCATTTGATTTACTTGGAGGGGGGTAACCTCGATGGTTCCTTGTCCTATAGCTATGTTGCCAATAGCAGGTCCTAGTAAGTGATCTCCACTAGGTAAATTCCCTATTTCTTCTTCCTGCAATCCTATATCTATTTTTTCACCAAATCCAAATCTTTTAGCAGCTTCTATAATGCTTTCTGCCCCAAGCTTCTGACCTAATTGTATAAAAACGGAATTGCAGGATTCTGCAAAGGCCTTCTCAAATGTAATTTCACCATTACCATCTCTATTGTGGGCATTACATCGAATTTCTATATTCCCAATCTGTTCCGACCCTGTGCAATAAAAAGTCTCTTCTAATGCAACCATTTCCTTTTCTATCGCTGCCGCTGCTACAACAATTTTAAATATAGACCCTGGTGGAAAGGTCATTTGTATTCCTTTATTAAATAACTCATCTCCACTGCTCTCAATATGCTTAGCTATCGTATTGGGATTATAATTGGGCCTGCTAACCATAGCCAATATTTCCCCAGTTTCAACATTAGATATAATAATGGCTCCCTCTTTATGCTCTTGATCCATTACCTCCTCAGCAATTTTTTGTAGGAGATAGTCAATGGTTAATCTTATATCCTTTTGTCCTAAGGGCGAACTGACAACAGAAAATCCTTCTCCAGGCAAAAAACGTTTTCTTCCATCTAATGTAGCTGCTAAAATTTGGGTAGGGGTTCCCATTAATAGATGATCTAGAGACTTTTCAAGACCTGCCATTCCTTTCTTGTCTACTTGATTTATATAGCCGATGACATGGGTCAATACAGGATAATTTTCATAACGCTGTCTTTTGTCAACAATAAATAATCCCCTCGTATTTAAAATTCTTCTATCCTGCCAATCTATTTCTTCAGTAATTGGTATTTCGATGGGGTAACTGGCATAACCGATTCTATAACCAAGATGAACTGGATTTTCCCCAGTAATTTGGCTCAAAAAATCTAAACCCTCCTCATTTACAACAAATAATTGAGGAAAGATAACTGCAATTTTTTTGTTGTTTCTATCGGTTAAGGGAATAAAATTACGATCAAAAAGGATACCTCTGCCGCTGTTTATAGGAATATTTAATTGTCTCTGTCGATTAACTTCTTTTACATAAAAATCATGTCTCAGAACCTGTATGTAAAATAGTCTGCCTATCAGTAATAGAACAATGATAGAATAGAGAGCTCCAATAAACAATAATCTTTTTATGTAAACTTTTTCTGTCTGGTTTCTTTTTTCTTTCCTCATAAAAAACTCCCCTGCATATTTTTTAGTAGTATCACCAAATATACAGGAGATTAAACGATTACTTACTTTTACTTCTTTCATTAACAATAGATTGAATTTTTGTCACAATAATATCGATTGCTACTTGATTAAAACCACCCTCAGGAATAATGATGTCAGCATATTTTTTATTGGGCTCAACAAATTGAAGGTGGGCTGGTCTTACAGTTGTTAAGTATTGATCGATTACTGATTCTAAGGTTCTGCCCCTATCTTTTATATCTCTAACAATTCTTCTTATAATTCTTACATCAGCATCGGTATCTACAAATATTTTGATATCCAGCATACTTCTTAGTTTTGGATCTTCTAATAGCATAATTCCTTCCAATATAATAATATCCTTTGGCTCCACTAATTCTGTTTCTTTCTTTCGGGTATGCTGTTCAAAATCATAAATGGGTTTGTCTATGGATTGGTTTTTTAGTAATCTAGTTAGATGTTGAATAAGAAGTTCTGTATCAAAGGCTAAAGGATGATCATAATTTGTTGTTACTCTTTCCTCAAATGTTAGGTTGGATTGATCTTTATAATAGGAATCCTGCTGAATAATGGCAATATTTTTTTCTGGCTGACTTTTAAATATGGCTCTGGCAACAGTACTTTTTCCCGACCCTGTCCCCCCAGTAATCCCAATAAGAATCGGTCTATTCACTTTCCTCTTCCTCTCTTTCTTTTCTAAGTATATAATAGGGCTCTAGCTTCTCTTGTACTTTAAATTTAACGATTTGCTTAGGATGGGGTGCTACTTCTATTTTATTGCCTTCCTGATCCCACATCTCTTCAATGGTCATATGAATGACTTTTTCATGGGGACCTATAATTTCAATTTTATCCCCTGCAAAAAACCGATTTCTTTGCTGTATAGTAGCTATTTGGTTTTTTTCGTCATAGTCCTGTACAATCCCTATAAAATTATACCCTCTTACATAGGATTTGTCACCATAAATATGTTCTTCATGTCCGGGCTTGTCTAGATAAAACCCAGTTGTAAAGTCACGGTGACTGGCTTTTTTTATTTCCTCTAGCAATTGTTGGGAACATTGCCATCCTTCAGGATTTTTATAATAGCTGTCAATCGCCAAGCGATAAGCCCTCACGATTGTAGCTACATAATAGGTGGTCTTCATTCTACCTTCTATTTTTAAGCTGTTAATTCCAGATTTGATGATTTCAGGAATATATTCAATCATACATAGGTCTTTGGAGTTCATAATGTAGGTGCCATGTTCACCCTCTATAATAGGCATATATTCTCCAGGTCTTTTTTCCTCCACCAAATAGTAATTCCATCTACATGGATGGGCGCACTCTCCACGGTTAGCATCCCTCCCAGCCATATAATTACTTAATAAACATCTTCCAGAGTAGGATATACACATGGCTCCATGGATAAAGGCCTCTAATTCTAAGTCCTCAGGAATATTTCTCCGTATTTCTTCTATTTCATCAAAGGATAGCTCCCTTGCCAGTACAACCCGTGAGGCCCCTAAGCTATGCCAAAAATTTACCGTACTATAGTTGGTGTTGTTTGCTTGGGTGCTTATGTGGATTTCCATATTAGGGACAGTTTCCTTGACAATGGCGAAGGTCCCAGGGTCTGATACGATTACAGCATCCACCCCTATCGTTTCTATTTCCTTTAAATACTTAGGAAGCTCCTTTAAATCATCGTTATGGGGTATGATATTGGCGGTGACGAAAACCTTTACACCTCTTTGATGGGCAAAATCAATACCCTCCTTTAATTCTTCTAGGGTAAAGTTTTTCGCTGAAGCCCTTAACCCAAAGATTTGCCCTCCTACATATACAGCATCAGCACCGTAGATAACCGCCGCCTTTAATCGTTCTAAATCTCCTGCAGGAGCTAATAATTCAACCTTTTTCATCGTTATTCCTCCAACCTTCTATAACTTATGGCTACACCATCACCAATAGGGATAATGGTGGTGTCTAATTGAGGGTGATTGCATATATAATGTAGATAATCCCTCATTCTATTAACAATTGTCCTTTTCCTTCTTATAACTAGGTCATCATTGGCGACCATACCTTTAAATAATATATTATCAGAAACTAAGATGCCACCAACCTTTAGTGAATCTATACAATTGTTCAGCATTTCCTTATAATGTCCTTTAGCACCATCTAAAAAAATGAGATCATATTTACTGTCTAGGAAGTTTAAAACCTCCTGAGCATCTCCCTGTATCACTTGAATATTGTTAGTGAAATCAGCCTTTTTTATATTGTTTCTAGCCTTCTCTACCCTTTCACTATCCCGTTCTATTGTTGTAACATGACAATCCTCTCCTGCCGCTTGACAAAGGAGGATGGTGGAGTAGCCTATAGCGGTTCCAACCTCTAATATTTTTTTGCTTCTAGAGGTTTTAGTAATTACCTTTAATAGGGCTGCTACTTCCTTGTGCACAATAGGAATATGGTTTTCGATAGCATAGTGCTGTATTTCCTTTAATAACCCCTTATCTTCTGGCAATAACTCTCTAATATATTCTTCTACATATTCTTCTGTAATATTACTCACTTCTTTACAACTCCTTTGTTAACAAATAACATTTTAAAATCTATTGTTGTTTTAGGGTTTTTGCTTTCTATGTCAATGGCAGCTTGTCCATTTATTTTCTAATCTATTATATGATCCTCAACAAAAATTTACAAGGTAGCCCTAAAAGCTACCTTTTGTCATTTATTGTTCAAAACCGCTCATATCTAAATTTAGAGCTTCACCTAATATTTTGTAGATATCCCCCATCATTTGGGTTAATCTATACTCTGCACCTAACAATTCACTAATTAGAGGGTTTTCTACTAATTTATTGTATAGGCTTTGCAATTCTTGAATTTTATATTCCTCCACCTGCTGACCCAACATCTGCATTTTTTGAACTTCCAATTGATGCTTACGAAAACCATCCAGCATATTTTTAGATTGTGGATCTGATTTTACCTTTTCCTCCAGTGCTTTATATTGTTGATATTCGCTGCTTTCTTTTAAGGATCTTGCCAATTGGTGGGCATAATCATAGACATTCATACAATAATAACCTCCTATTTATTTTATATATTTAGCAACAGTATATACTTATGTTCATCTAGTTGATTCTATTTCTAAAGGCTATGTTAAAGATAGATATTGATATTATATAAATAAAACTATGACAGAATTCAAGAATTTATAGAATGGGAAAATCAACAATAGCCTTTAACAGAGCTTTTCTAAAAAAATCATAGGATCTAAGGTTTGCTATTTCAGTACTACCATTAAAGTAGGTACTAAAACAGGTACCATAGAAGATAGTATGACTCCTGTAATAAAGGATATAACAGCTATATTGCCGTCGGTGGATCTTGAAATAACCGGCAGGGCTGTATCCATAGCGGTGGCCCCTGCAGGTGCTATAGATTCCAGTTTGCCTATGTATTTTGCTACAAAGGGGATGGTTATTAAAGCAATGACTTCTCTGGTAACATTTGTAATAAAGGCCAATGCTCCTAACTCAGAACTATGCTTTGATAATTCAATAGCCGATAAGGAATACCATCCAAAGCCTGCGCCAATTGCCCCAGCTTCATTAATTGGAAGTTTAATCAATAAACCACCAGCAATGGCTCCAAGAATACTTCCCATAGCAATCATTAAAGGTATCAATAATATTTTGAAGCCTAAGTTTTTTATCTTTTTTAAAATATTTCCTTGTTTACCAATATCTATTCCAACAAAGAAAAGTACTAAACATAGCCCTATATCAATTATGATTCCCATATGGTCTCCTATACTCGGAGGAAATACAAAAAATCCTCCTGCAATTCCCAGTGCCACTGCTACCATAATTTTAACCGTCATTTTTTATCCCTTCTTTCCCCTTAAGTACTTTTCCTGTCACAAGCTTTACTGCTAAAATGCTAAAAACAATTGAAAAAGTTGCTAATACAATGGATTGATAGCCTATCACACCAAAATATTTTATAACGTCCTGATCTATACCTATATTAATCCCCATAATAAATAATAACAACAGTAAAGCATAGGTTTGGATATCCTCGATTTTTTCCATAAAAAAATTGCTTAATATATTTTTATAGCCAATGATGGCGCCTAAAACTAATATTAGCAAATAAAGTAAAATGTTCATTACTTCACCCCCTCTTAATAGAGTATACTACATCTAGATGGCTTTTTCCTACTGTCTTTTATATTTTGATGAAAATTTAACCCCGTCATCTGTGGTTAAGATGACGGGGTGTTGTTTATACCTCCATAATAACAGGTAAAATCATAGGTCTTCTCTTGGTTTTTGCATAAAGGAAATCTTTTAAAGCGTCTCTTATGGAGCTTTTTAGAATAGACCATTCTTTAATGTTTTGTTGTTCGCAATGCTCTAGAGCTCCCCTAACGATTTGTTTTGCTTCATCGATTAAGTCTTCTGATTCCCTTACATATACAAATCCTCTAGATATAATATCTGGACCTGCAGCAACCTTTCCGCCTTCTCTTGTAATGGTAACAACTACCACCATTAATCCATCTTCAGCAAGATGTTTTCGATCTCTTAAAACAATATTGCCTACATCTCCAACCCCTAATCCGTCTACTAAGACTGGTCCAGCAGGGACATTGCCTGCTAGCTTTCCATAGTCCTTGGTAATCTCTACTACATTACCATTTTGTATGGTAAATATATTTTCTTTAGGCATACCTAAGTTTTCAGCTAATTTTGCATGTTGTTTTAGATGTCTAAATTCACCATGGACTGGAATAAAATATTTGGGACTTGCTAGTTTATGCATTAATTTAAGTTCTTCTTGACAAGCATGGCCTGATACGTGTACATCTGCTAAGCTTTCATAAATGACATCAGCACCTTTTTCAAATAATTGGTTAATTACTCTGCTGACTGTTTTTTCATTTCCAGGTATGGGGGTAGCTGAAATAATTACAGTATCTCCAGCCCGAATATCCAGTTTTCGATGGTCTGAGGTTGCCATTCTAGAGAGTCCAGCCATAGTTTCTCCTTGACTTCCTGTTGTGATGATGACAATTTCATGGTCTTCATATTGATCTATATGATTTACGTCGATAATTAAACCATCGGGTATAATTAAATTCCCTAATTCTTCAGCCACTGCAACCACATTTACCATACTTCTTCCAGATACAACGATTTTTCTATTATGCTTATGGGCGGCATTAACAATTTGCTGTACCCGATGAACATTGGAGGCAAAGGTGGCCACGATAATTCTACTTCTGGTATTATTAAAAATATTTTCAAAGGTGGCTCCTACACTTCTTTCAGACATGGTTGTACCGGGTCTTTCTACATTGGTGCTATCAGCTAACATTAATAGAACGCCTTTTTTTCCTAGCTCTGCTATTCTTTGAAGATCAATCATCTGTTCATCTATAGGTGTATAGTCTATTTTAAAGTCCCCTGTATGGAGAATTACACCTAAGGATGTATGAATAGCCAAGGCACACGCATCAGGAATACTATGACTGCTTCGTATAAATTCTACTTCAAAGCCTTGGATTTGTACTGTTTCTCCTGGTTCAACTCTTTGTAAATGAACATCTGATAATAGTTTATGTTCTCTTAATTTGTTTTCTACTAGTCCTAATGTCAATCGAGTTCCGTATACAGGCACATTTATCTTTTTTAGAACATAGGGTAATGCTCCTATATGGTCCTCATGTCCATGGGTTAAAACAATGGCCTTTATTTTATCTTTGTTTTTCATGACATAGGTTATATCGGGTATAACGATATCAATCCCCAACATTTCATCCTCTGGAAAACTTAATCCACAATCGATTATAATCATTTCATCTTTATATTCAATGATTGTCATATTTTTTCCAATTTCCTTTAGCCCACCTAAAGGTATTACTCTAATTTTTGTAGGTTTTCTTCCCAAAATAAGTCACTCCTTTTTCATTTCTACATAATTTATCTTTTTTATATCATGCCCGTCCATAAACAATTTTGTTATAGGTGAACAACATATCTGTTTATTATAAAACCCACTCTTTTTTAATTCTAGGCTATGTTAAGGATAGATGTTGCTATTGTATAAATAAAACTATGACAGAATTAAAAAATTCATAGGATGAGAAAATCAACAATAGCGCTTAACAGAACCTAATTTTATATTAATATTTGATATATGTATTTTGTCCTAAAGAATGTAGTTTTAAAAGTCTAGTAAAAAATATTATAACATAGATAAAGTCTTGCAGAAATCTGCAAGACTACTTACACTTAGAACAAATGCCGAAAAATTTTACTTTGTGGTCATTTATTTGAAAATCATGGCTTCTTTCGATTTCTTCTTCTAAATGTTCTAATAGGTCAATTTCTACTTCTGTCACGCCACCACAATTTTGACATATTAAATGGTGGTGCTGATGGTCATCTTCATGGGTGTTGAATTCATATCTACTACAGCCATCATCTAAATTTATTTTTAATATTACTTGCATTTCATCAAGTAATTGCAATGTTCTATATACAGTGGCCAAACCAATATCTGGACATTTTTCCTTTACAAGGTCATATATTTCTTCAGTATTTAAATGTTTACCTCGATTATCTATAATGACGTCTAGTGTTGCTCTCCTTTGAGGTGTCAATTTATACCCTTTTTCTTTTAGTTTTTCCTTCAATGATTCCATTAGGTTTTCCATTTTGTCACCTTCGTTTCTCAAATAATAACACTTTTCATGTATAAGTATAGTATAAAACCTTATTGTTGTCAATCATTTCTATTTTTAACTGAAATTTATTTTGTACCCAGTATTTTTCTATAGAATAATTTCTAATTGGTTTTTTAACCTTAGGCTGTTTGGTGTTACATGACAGGTATAAGCATAAAATTCTACGTCTACTTTTTTTGCCAATAATACTGCCTTATAAAAGGCTTCATCCATCTCTTGATTAGGGGTAAACTTATTGGCATCATCTCTTTGAATAATAAAAAATACTGCTGTCCGAAATCCCTGTTTTTTTGCTTCTATTAGCTCTAATATATGTTTTGTTCCCCGGTCAGTTGGAGCATCAGGGAAAGAGGCTAAGTGATTTTCCTTCACCAAAGTAACACATTTTGCTTCCACTAGAACGGATTCTTTTTTGTTAGAAAGATAAAAATCAAACTTACTGTTACCAAAGGTAACCTCTCTTCTTATATCATCATATTGCTGAAAACCCTCTATATCTTTATTTAAAAAGGCCTTATGTAGAAGATTATTTGGAAGCTTAGAGTCAATATTGATTAAAGTATTGTCTTTATAAACCATCAGTAGATCGTATTGGGTTTTTCTATGGGGTTCATTCACTTTCCTAAGGATTATGTTGGCACCGTTAGTTAAAAAGTCCTTCATCCTACCTGTATTAGGAATATGGGTGATTTCCAGCTTATCATCAATTAATACTTCCCCAATAAATCGATTGAGTCTCCGTTGAAATACACCCTCTACTTTGTTACCTTCAATATTTATTTTCATAATTTTCACCTTCATTAGTTATACTAAAGCTATCTACAGTTGTTAATATTTATGTTAAAACTTTTTCTATCTTTTGTAATAATTATTACCATTTTGAGAGGGGGTAATGATTTTGAAATCCAATTATAATTTGTTTTTAAATTTGGTTCATGGTATGTTTTTAGGGTTTGTTATAGGGATGACTTTATCAGTCATAACACTTGAATTCTTACCCAAAATAGCGGCTTATATTCATCCAGCTTATATTTATCCAATATTTTCTGTTATTGGAGGGGTAGTTGGTTATCTAAAGGGTATCAACAATTATGATAAATTGCTGTCTCCTCTGTTTTCTACCGTCGGAACTATAGTTATACCTATCGTAGCCATAACCTTATTATACTACCTATTGGGGTTTGACCGATTATTAGCTCTACCTCCATTCCTCTTTAAATCTGGAATAGGATTGAGGTTTATGGATACCCGTTTAAGTGCTTATATCATGACTTTTCTAATAACCTTAGGATTTGTAGCTGCTGTAGTCTCTAGTTTTTATATTAATAAAAGAAATAGATGGACCTATTAACTGTCCATCTATTTTTTATGACTATTCTTCCTCTTCTTCGTCTTCGTCTACGATTGCTTCATAGGCTGCTACAACATTTTCGTACTCTTCATCATCTTCAATAGCCACCAATGAGTATTCTTCTTCTCCTTCGTGGATTACTTTAAAGATATAAGCGTCCTCTTCTTCATCAGCACCCACAGGTATTAGTATGGCATATTCTTTTCCCTCTACATCTAAGGTCATAAGAACTTCAAAATTCTCCTCTTTTCCATCCTCATCTACTAACGTTATAATATTTTCATTTTCTTCCATTATAAATCCTCCTTTATTTATATTAACAATGTACAGTTGTATTATATACTAAAATTTGAGAAAAAACACGTTTTTTTATCTATTTATACTATCTAAATAATTTTGCAAAATATAAGTAGCAGCTACTTTGTCAATGACAGTTTTCCTTTTTTTTCTGCTCATATCTGCTTGGATCAGAGATTTTTCTGCAGCAACTGTGGTAAGTCTCTCATCCCAGAAAATTATTTCTTTATCTGTACGTTTTTTTAGTCTTTCTGTAAACTCCAATACCTTTTCACTTTGGGGGCCTAGGGTCCCATTCATATTTTTAGGTAATCCCACAACAATTTTTTCTACTTCATTTGCTTTAATGATTTCTTCTAGTCGCTGTAGATCCTTTTTTAGATTTGTTCGCTCAACCGTCTCTAATCCTTGAGCTGTCCATCCCATTAAATCACTTAAGGCAACGCCTATTCTTTTGTCTCCTACATCTAGTCCCATAAATCTTTTCAACTTTAATAACCTCCTATATGACTTTGATACAGAAATGGGGACAACTTTTTGAGCAATAGCCACATAAAACACATTTTTCATGGTCTACTATCAACCTATCCGCTTCAATTTTTAAAGCATTATGGCTACAAATCTCTGTGCATTTTCCACATCCTTCACACCAATAATCTATTTTTAATTTTCTTTTTTTGCCCTTTATTTTTTCTAATAATTGTTTATCTATGGATTTGCCTTGAAAAATTGCAATATTTGCATCGATCTCATCCTTTGATTGCATACCTACAGCTATAGCATGTAGGCAATCTAATCCAAGGACAAAGTCAAAGCACTCTTTAAAGCTTTTTAATAAATTGCCTCCCCCCAAGGGCTTCATACCATATATACCCTTCCCCATTTGATAGGCTTCGGTTAATACCTTTAGCATTTCTTCTATCGTGCCGTCCTGTATGCCAAGGCCAGCAATATTGACAATGGGATGAAGAATTTCTATCTCCTTGATTTTTAAAGAAGCTTCTACAGCTGCAACTGTATGGGTGGATATCCCAACAGCTCTAATATAGCCTTTTTCCTTCATTTTAATAAAGTATTCTAGTGCTTCAGCATGACCCCTTAGGGTATGCTGACTTTCCTGTTCATGGAGAAGAAATAAATCCACGTAATCCGTTCCCATTTCCTTTAGTGCCTTTTTAAGACTGTTTTCAGCTGTTTCTTGGGAATAGGCATAGGATTTCGTTGCAATAACAATCTCCTCCCTCTCCCAACCCTTTAATGCATTTTTGATATGGGGGTAGGTTTCATAAAGTTCTGCAGTGTCAAGGAAATTAATTCCCCTCTCAAATCCATGTAATAATAAGTTTCCACCTTCTTGAGGAGACTTATCGGCTTGTAGGGGGCCCATTGTTAGACTTCCAAAACAAAGCTTAGAGACTTCTATGGAGGTCTGGCCCAAAATTACTTTTTCCAAATTATTCACCCTTACATCTTTTTTGTCTATAGAAAGAATCCATAATTAAATATAGTATTGTAGTTGATAAAAAGATAATAGTTGTAGCAGCAGAAACAACCCCAGAGTCATTAACAGCAAAGGATACCCCACAGGCAACAATGATACCTCCCCAGCCTATGGTCATATTAGGATAAGTGGAGGTTATCTTCTTAATAATTCCTGCAGGTCTGTAGAATAATATCCCTACTATAGCTATAGTCATTAGAAGAACTCTACTCCAAACCGTTACCCCCATTACCCGTATATTCATTGCTATTTTTCTGGTGATGATTTGGTATATGACTATGGGTCCGTTGTCAACAATCTGTTGAATAGCAGATGCTAAGTGGCTGTGGTTTTCCATAAAAAACAAATCTATTACCGCCATCACAACCACCACTGATATAACACCAATAAGTATATATATAAGCCTTTTTATATTTATTTTCTTTTGTAATAGTCTAATGGAGGTAAACAAAAACGCAAATACAGCAGTAATGGTTCCTCCTACATTTGCCCCCATTGTAGGAAATGCTATAACAATGGTTGTTAGAAGATAAAATAGAATAACAAAGTATTTATTCATATTGTATCTATCTAAAAGAGTGGTGGTAAAGATTAAAACCGCCCCTATTAATACCCCCATATATTCATTACCTATGCCATAGTATCGGGCTCCTATAATAGGATCGTACCCTAAAATGGAGTTCTTAATTAGATTTTGTCCCAATCCAATATCTAGGATCAATCCTGCCGACACTAATAAAGAGGCATATAGTATGATATTTAGAGGTTCCTTTCTCCCTAAATAGTATAGCACAATAATCAATATGCCAGTAATAATAATCAAAAATATGTAATTAAGCGTTATCGTTAAAACCCCTAATAAAGGTAAAATTAACAAGGTGAAGGGTGCCACAATCGTTCCCAATAAGCAAAATGCTACAGGATTGTACCATTTTGCTGGTATTCTTTTTCTAAATACAATTGTAAGTAACGCTGCAACAGAAGCCAACATTTGGTACACAGCAAAGCTATACAAAATTCTGTAGCGTTGTAGAGAAGTATTAACAACTCTTCTGTTTAAATACTGAATGTAGGATATCCCATCATCAGCGGCTACAGTGGTGACACCTCTACCAATCATACCGATGGGCTCTATATCAAAATAACCTAATACAGTTGGGGCTATATCCACATTTCCAATTATCCCCATTCTCCGAGTGGTTCCCGACCATAGAAGGCCACCGGGGGCTCCTTCCTCATAAATGACTACAGGGGTCAATCTCTCACCTCTGGCGGCAGCATCATCAGAAGGATAGGGTGTTACCAGCATAAGGACTGTAGGATCACCCTCAATATGCTGTAACAGTTTATCAATAAAACCATCGATATTGTCTAATGCATTGTTTTTATGCTCTATGTACATACTGTTGGTGACGTTGGTCCTGTAGCTTTCTAGTCTGTTAATATCTCCTGTTTCGATGACAAAGAAGTTCCCCTCATTATAAGCTCCTATAAAAGCCTCCAGTAATTTATCATAGTTTGTCTTCATGCCAAAGGGACTATTTATATCCTTCTGGATTAGATCACCATCTACTTGTCCTCCATGAATATAGCCTCTACTATCCATAGGGATGAAGCCAGCTGCCCTTGATAGGTAATCCTCTGTATCGCTATTACCCAATATAATGGTTTTATAGCCCTGCTGTGTTAGCATCTCTCCTAAGGCTCCTGGCATTGCACCATATTCTCCCCTTAAATTTTGTTGAAGGAGGCTGTGAATATTATAGTTGATAATACCCTTTTCTGCCACCCCCCCCTCCATACGTCTTTCATATATGGCTTTGGTATTTTTATCTAAAGGATAAAATAGTGCCGTAGAATGGGAGGCTTCTGCCCTTATCCCAGCACCTAGGGTTGCATAGGATTTAAATTCACTATTTTTCCCTGAAGCTCTAGTGTTCATTAAAGTCACAGCACCTTCATCCATTAAAGCCTTAACCCTAGGCATCCTCTGGAGATCATCAAAGTTTACACGATTTATGATGACCATAATCACTTTAGGTGTCTCAGGCTTTTCTAAAGCATAAATTGAAGGGGTGAAAAGATTTATCATACTGGCTACTATTATTAATGTTAAAAACCATTTTTTATTGATTTTCAAGCTTATTCGCTCCTATTTTTTTCTAAGTATGTTTTTAGTAATTCCTCTAATAATTCATCTCTTTCAATTTTTCTAATGATACTTCTAGCCTCATTATAGTTTGTAATATAGGTTGGATCTCCTGATAGGATATATCCTATCATCTGATTAATTGGATTATACCCTTTTTCCTCTAGGGACTTATGAACTTCTATAATAATATCCTTTACTTGTTTTTCTTTATCCTTCTCTAAGTTAAACTTCATTGTTAAGTTGAATTTATCTCCCATAATTAATCCCCTCTCTCTTTATAATTAATTACATTTTACCATATTATACCCTTTGTCTCCAATTACATTTGAAAAATGTCATTAAAACGCAAAATAATAGGGCATGAAAATCCATGCCCTATTATTTTATCCATTTAATTGTTTTTTTAATAACTCTTCTGCTTTTTCCAATGCTTCTTGAATTTTTTCTGGGTTTTTTCCTCCAGCCTGGGCCATATCTGGTCTTCCACCACCGCCGCCGCCAGTAACTTTAGCAGCTTCCTTCACTAGATTTCCAGCATGTATGCCCTTTGCTACTAGGTCTTTTGTAGCTGTTGCAATAAAGTTTACCTTTCCATCGGCTTCAGATGCCAATAGAATAACCCCTGACTGTAGTTTATCCTTTAAGGTGTCTCCCATTTTTCTGAGGTCATCCATTCCCTGAACCTCCACTTTTTCAATGATGACCTTTACATCATCGATAACTTTAGCCTTGTCAACAATTTCATCTACTGCTCCTGTGGCTAATTTTGCTTTTAATCTGTTGATTTCTCGGTCTTTTTCCTTACCTTCCCCAATAAGTGCTTCTAGTCGAGGGATGACACTGCTTACCTGTGTTTTTAATAACTCTGCAGTCATATCAACAGTTTTTTGCTGACTTTTTGCATATTTATAGGCTTCAGCTCCAGTAACAGCTTCTATTCTTCTAACTCCAGAGGCAACGCCGCCTTCATTAAGGATAAGAAAAATTCCAATTTCGCTACTGTTTTTCAAATGGGTCCCACCACATAGCTCTGTACTATAATCTCCTACCTTTATGACCCTCACTACTTCCCCGTATTTTTCACCAAATAGTGCTTCAGCTCCCATTTGTTTTGCTTGATTGGGGGTGGTTTCAAAGGATGTTACTTGTAATCCTTGAAAAATTTGATGATTTACCTTTTCCTCTATGGCTGCTATTTCTTCTGTAGTAAGACCTTCAAAGTGAGTAAAGTCAAACCTTAATCTTTCTGGAGTAACTAGGGAGCCCGCCTGCTGTACATGCTCTCCAACTACTTCTTTTAGTGCCCTATGAAGAAGATGGGTAGCGGTGTGGTTTCTAGCAGTATTTTTTCTTATGGTTTCATCTACTTGGGATGTAACTACATCTCCAACATTTATCCTTCCTTTATTTACTTTAATTGTTTGATGGATTCTATTGTTAATTCCTTTTTTTGTATCTAAAACCATGCCCTCAAAGGTTTCGTTGTAGATAATACCTACATCCCCCACCTGTCCACCACCTTCTCCATAGAAGGTGGTTTCATCTAATATAATGATTATCTCATCATTTTCATGGGCCGATGCCACTACCTGATTGTCCTTTACAATAGCTAAAACCTTGCCTTTGTTTGTCAGAGCTTCATAGCCTTTAAATTCTGTTGCTATATCTTTGCTAAGACTGGTAAATACATCCTCTTTCCATCCCTCTGTATCTTCTCCACCCCTTGCTTTTCTAGCTCTCTCTCTTTGTCTTGTCATTTCCTCTTCAAAGCCTTGAATATCTACTTTTAATCCTTTTTCCTCCACAATTTCTTTTGTCAAATCCAATGGGAATCCATAGGTGTCATATAGCTTAAAGGCATATTCTCCCTTTAATGTATCTTCTTTAGCCTCTTCTATTTCCTTCATGTAGCTGCTTAAAATATCTAATCCTTGTTGTATGGTTTCTTGGAAGCGTTCTTCTTCCACCTGAATGACTCTTTTAATATATTCTTCTTTTTCCTTCAGCTCCGTATAGGTTTCACCATACATTTTTATAACTGCGTCCACTAGATTGTGTAAAAAGCTTTTGTCTATCCCTAATATTTTACCATGACGGGCAGCTCTTCTTAAAAGTCTTCTTAAAACATAGCCTCTACCCTCATTGCTGGGGAGAATACCGTCACTAACCATGAAGGTGACAGATCGTATATGATCAGTAATAATTCGTAGAGATATGTTTTTCTCGTTATTTTCATTATACTTCGTATTGGTTAATTGACAGGCATTATTTAAAATATATTTCATGGTATCTACTTCAAAGATAGAATCTACGTCCTGCATGATGCAAGCAACCCTTTCTAAGCCCATACCTGTATCGATATTGGGATTAGGCAATAGATTATAGTTGCCTTCTTCATCCTTATCAAATTGAGTAAATACATGGTTCCAGAACTCCACATATCGATCACACTCGCATCCAGGCTTACAATCTTCAGCACCACATCCGTATTTTTCTCCACGGTCAAAATAAATCTCAGAGCAAGGACCACAGGGACCTACGCCTATCTCCCAAAAGTTGTCCTCTTTCCCCAAACGAACAATTTTGTCGGTGGAAAGACCAATCTTTTTGTGCCATATGTCAAAGGCTTCCTCATCCTCATAATAAATAGAAGCCCATAGTTTATCAACAGGCATTTTCAGATGCTCAGTGACGAACTCCCATCCCCATAGGATAGATTCTTCTTTAAAATAATCTCCAAAGGAGAAATTTCCCAGCATTTCAAAGAAGGTTGCATGTCTTGCTGTCTTTCCTACATTTTCTATATCTCCTGTTCTTATACATTTTTGACAGGTTACCATTCTTTTACTTGGGGGAGTTTCAGTTCCTGCAAAGTATGGTTTTAGAGGAGCCATACCAGCATTGATTAACAATAGACTTTTATCATTTTGTGGGACTAAGGGATAGCTGGGTCTTGCTAAATGCTCCTTTGTCTTAAAAAAGTCTAAAAATAATTTTCTAATTTCATTTAATCCTTTCTTTTCCATACATATCCTCCTTAAAATATCTTTTATCTATGTAAAAATAAAAAAACCCCCATCCTTACAAAACTATAGTAGGGACGAGGGTATTCTCGCGGTACCACCCTAATTACCGTAAATACGGTCACTCAGAGAAAAAAGTCAAAAGATAACGGATTATCCGATAATCTCTAATCTAACGAATAGTTATTTCAAGATTATAGCTCAGAGACTGCTTCATATACCCTATCTAGAGGTTTTCCAGCCAAGAACCTCCTCTCTATCAGAATCAAGTACTATTACTATTTCTCATCATAGCTTGTAGTTATTTTTAATTTATTATTTGCATTATATAGAATAACCTATATCTTGTCAATATATAACTAAAATTTTGCAACGTAGCTTATGAAATGCTTGCCTAAAACCTTAATGGTGGCAGCAGCAGGAACAGCTATTAAAAGTCCAATAACACCAAAGAACTTTCCTCCAATAATTAGGGCTAAAATCACATATACAGGATGGATTCCTACACTTTTCCCAACTACCTTTGGGGCAATAATCCCACTTTCAATTTGTTGAATGACTGTAAAGACAATTATCACCCAAAGGGCTTTGATGGGGCCATCCATTAGGGCAAATAGTACTCCTGGTACAATCCCTATGACAGGCCCAAAATAGGGAATGATATTGGCTGTTCCTGCTATTAATCCTACTAACACTGCAAATTCAACCCTTAATATGAGTAGAGATATAGTAGTCAATAGGCCTACAAAGGCTGCAACCGTCAATTGTCCTCTAATAAACCCCCCCAACACTTTATCTATATCCTCTGCTATTTTAATGACTTGATGTCTGCAGGATTTGGGAATTAGGAGGACAATACTTCTTTTGAATTTATCAACATCCTTTAAAAAATAAAAGGCTAATATGGGGATCAACACCAGGCCAATTACTTTAGAAAATACATTTAGTAGTATGTTGGTGATGGCGGTAACTGCTCCAAAGATGATAGCCTCTATTCTATCGATATTTAGTCGCAATAGTCCTTTAATTCCATCTAATTCTGGTGGAAGATTTTGTAGGTTACGATCATATTTTAAATAGACATCATATAGATAATCATAGATATCATTACTATATTGGGGCATTAGTTCAATCAATCTTTTTACTTCCTCTGTGATTCTTGGAATTAAAGTGAAGGAAAGTATTAGTATAATGCACATAATTGTTAAATATAACAGTAATACCCCCCATATTCTAGGGATGCCTTTGGTATATAAAAAGTGTACAATGGGATTTAGGATATAAGCTAGTACTATGGCAAAAACAAAAGGCCCTAATATTTGAAAAAGTAATCCCCTTATCCTAAACATAAAAATCATTAACAATAAAACAATAAAGATAAAAATAAATTGATAAATTTGTTTTTTCCCTACATTGACTTTATTGTCTTTTTCAACATACTGATTACCGATATGGATGAGATAATAAATAATAAAACATAGTAATAAAAAAAGGGCTAACTGGGTTAAAAAAGTAAAAAACTCGGTAAAACCAGCACCTTCTACCATAATTTTTATATTTCTTGATATAGTTTCAATTGCAGTAGTTTCCATTTTTTGATCCCCCATAATTGTAAATACTGTATACTTCTATTATACTCATAATTCCCCAATTATAAAAATAATTATAGAAATATTTTGTAAATTTTTTGTGTTTTTTCAAAAAAAGTCTAAAAGCAGCTTTTAGCTGCTTTTAGACTAAAAAATATTCATGCCACTCATAAGATTAACTGCCGTTGAAGCTATTTTTCTTCCTCGCTTCATCATTCTTTTTTGCTCTCTAGTACTCATATTTGAAAAAGCATACATACCTACTGTTGCTCCTATTACACCGCCAGTAATTAAACCCATCATTGTATCTCTTTTCATTTAATCACTCCTTTTGTTATGGAAGAGTTTAAAAGAGTTTTGGAGATAAAAAATTATCTCTATCATAGTTTTTGTTAAATGCTTTATTTTATCCCCAGCAATTTTTTCAAGCCTCCACCTTGGGATGAGATGGTTTCTAAATGGGTATTTCCTATGACAATATAGTCCCGTTGAAAATCTATATGGTTTACCAAGGGTAATATTGAATGTCCCTCTATTAAATCATCAATAACTCCTTCACTAATAATAAACGCCAGTATTTTTCCACTGTTTTTTTCAATAATTGTATCCCTTATAGTCCCCACTAAATTTTTTTGTTCATCATAAATATGAAAGCCTATTACCTTTATTGGTTTTTCCACTGCGCTATTAATTTCTGGTGCTTCATGGGGGAAAATAATATCTTTTTCTGCAACAATAATAATTTCTTCGTGGTTAATATCCTTTATTTTTTGGAAGGGAATAATACGATTATTTTTTTTTTGAGAATTTTTCATTTTAATAGAGAAAGCTATTACCTTTAATGGATTTTTCCCATATATGATATCTTTTGTATAGGTAAGTTTTATTTTTTTATCCTCTTTTAAAATAGGTACACCTATTAATTCACTTCCTCGAATCATTTCCATCCCTCTTTTTGGATAAGACATTTTTAACTGTACTATATTTTTGCTTTCTAGGTCTAAAAAAATACAGTCAATGGTTGGATGATTGGCTATAGTTTTCTATTTTTTAAATTTTTATAATAATAGCACGCTACTGTTTATTAGCATACTATATAAGTGAGAAAAGGAAGGAGGTGAGAAAGTCCAATGTATAACAGATGATAAATGTAAGTTTATGGTTATTCTGTTGCCTTTGTTATGATGCCTCCGCCTATAACAATTTCTCCATCGTATAAAACCACTGCTTGTCCTGGTGTTATAGCCCTTTGAGGTTCATTAAAAACCAACTTCATCTTATTGTCGTTATAGGGATAAACAATCGCCCCTTGGGCTTTAGCGTTGTAACGGACTTTTCCTTCCACCGTCATAGGAGCTTGTAGTTTATCAAAAGTTATAAAGTTTACTTCTTCAGCAATTAGTTCCTTTCCAAAAACCTCGTGCTTGTCTCCTAATACTACTTGGTTTTTTTCTGGTATAATATCAATTACAAAGGCGGGTTTGCCTAGAGCAATACCTAAACCCTTTCTTTGTCCTATGGTATAATAGATGATTCCCTTATGTCTTCCTAAAACATTTCCCTCTTTATCTATAAAATCACCTTCATGAATTTTCTTAGGACTGTTTTCCTTCACGAAATTCCCATAGTTATTATCTGGTACAAAGCATATTTCTTGGCTATCTGGTTTCATTGCCACTGGAAGTTCCAATTCTTCAGCCATTTTTCTTATTTCATCTTTATTGTAATAGCCTAAGGGCATTAAAGTATGTTTTAATTGTTCTTGAGTCATATTGTATAGGGCATAGGTTTGATCTTTTTCATCGGTAACAGATTTTTTTAGTAAATACCTTTGTACTCTATCATCATACTCTATTTTGGCATAATGACCAGTAGCTACATAATAACAACCCAATTGATGGGCTCTTCTTAAAAATTCTTCGAATTTAATATGTTTATTACAGGCAATACAAGGGTTTGGTGTTCTACCTTTTGTATATTCATCTATAAAGTAATTAATCACTTTTTCTTTGAATATCTCCTTAAAATTCATAACATAGAAGGGAATATCCAGCTTAGCTGCCACCCGTCTGGCATCCTCCACTGCCGATAAAGAACAGCAGCCTATGTCTGATTTTATTACCTCTTCATTATCCTGCCATATTTGCATGGTAACCCCTATTACCTCATATCCCTGTTTTTTTAAAAGGTAGGCGGCTACGGAGCTATCCACCCCTCCACTCATTCCTAAAAGAACTTTATTGTTTTTTTCCAAAATTTCCACCTCTTTATTGTTTGACAATAACAAACCCGAGAAAGCTCTCGGGTTGTTTTTTTAACAGTGTTCTCCTTCATGCTCTTCATGATGATGATCGTGATCTTCATTAGGATCAAAGCCCTCTAGTTCATCAAAATGTAGGTTGTGTTTTTGAGCATAATCATATATTGCAGATTTTACTGCCTGCTCTGCCAATACAGAACAATGCATTTTTACTGGAGGTAATCCATCCAATGCATCAGCTACAGCTCTATTGCTTAATGCTAATGCTTCCTTGATGGTTTTTCCCTTGATCATTTCTGTAGCCATGCTGGAGGTAGCAATCGCAGAGCCACAGCCAAAGGTTTTGAACTTTACATCTACTATTGTATCTCCCTCTATTTTTAAATACATTTTCATAATATCGCCACATTTAGGATTCCCTACCTGCCCTACTGCATCAGCATTTTCTATCATCCCAACATTTCTTGGGTTCATAAAATGCTCCATTACTTTATCACTATACATTTTTTGCTTCCTCCTTTATGTTTTCATACAAGGGTGACATTTGTCTTAATCGTTCTACAATTGGTGGTAATTTCTCTATAACATAATCAATTTCCTCTTGGGTTGTAGGATCTCCTAACGATAGTCTTAACGACCCATGGGCTATTTCATGGGTAAGTCCTATAGCCATTAGCACATGGGAGGGATCTAGGGACCCTGATGTGCAGGCTGAACCACTGGAGCCAGCAATCCCAACCATGTCCAAGCTCAGTAGTAGGGATTCTCCTTCAATAAACTCAAAGGAAATATTTACATTCCCTGGAAGTCTTTTGGTTGGATGTCCATTTAATCTGGTATAGGGTATTTTGGCCATTAGTTTATTAATTAATTGGTCTCTAAAATTCAATAATTGTTTATTATGACCTTCAAGATTCTCATGGGCCAGTTCCGCTGCCTTACCAAAACCTACAATGGCTGGAAGGTTTTCTGTTCCTGCTCTTCTTTTCTTTTCCTGTCCTCCACCATGAACCAATGGATGGAGTCTAACTCCCCTTCTGATATATAAAGCTCCTACCCCCTTTGGTCCATAAAGCTTATGGGCTGAAATAGATAATAAATCTACACCTAGCTCTTCTGTATCAATAGGTATGTTGCCATAGGCCTGTACCGCATCTGTATGAAATAAAATATTATTTTCTTTAGCTATGTCAGCAATTTCTTTTATCGGCTGTATCGTACCAATTTCATTGTTGGCATACATAATGGTAATTAATATGGTAGTATCCTTAATAGCCTTTTTTAATTCGTCTAGGCTAATCAAACCATATTCATCTACCTCTAAATAAGTAATTTCAAATCCTTCTTTTTCTAAATATTCACAGGTATGGAGCACTGCATGATGTTCAATCTTAGATGTGATAATGTGGTTTCCTTTATTTTTTAAACCATAAGCTACACCCTTTATAGCCCAGTTATCAGCCTCAGAACCACCACCTGTAAAGTATATTTCCTCTGTCTTTGCTCCTAGTGATTTAGCTACTCTGTCTCTAGCTATATCGAGGGCCTTTTTACTCTCTCTGCCAAAAGAATGAACACTTGATGGATTCCCAAAATGTTGCTGGAAATACGGTAGCATTTCTTCTAAAACATCTTTATTTACTGGGGTTGTAGCTGCGTAGTCTAAGTATACTTTCATGTAATCCTCTCCTTAATCCTAAGTTTTAATCCTGCTTATTGATTTGAACTTATATATAAAACATATAATTATCCTTATGCTTTATTTTATTATAATCCTGTAGCATATCCTCTAGTGTAATTGAATCTATCACATTATTGAAATTGTCTCGAATTTTCTCCCAAACCATCTTGGTAACACAATGTTTAGATCTCTCACAGGCCTTTGGGTCCTCCTCCATTACACATTCTGAGGGAGCTAGAGGCCCTTCTAATGTTCTGATGATATCTCCTACAGTAATATCTTTAGGATCACTGGCCAGCATATATCCACCCTGTGCACCTCTTACACTTTTAACTAATCCTGCTTTTCTCAACGTGGCAACCAATTGTTCTAAGTAATGATCTGAAATTTCTTGTTTTTCTGCGATGTTTTTCAAAGCAATCGGCCCATCTCCATAATATAAAGCCAATTCAAACATTGCCTTCAGGCCATATCTTCCTTTTGTTGAAAGCTTCAAGCGATCCTACCTCCTTTAATCCCAAGTAAAATGATTGGAATTTAATTTAATTATAGTATACCCTAGTATTTCTGTCAAGATTCTTTTGATGGATTATTATTTTGTAACAATTTTATAAAATCTTTCATAATATATAGGATACATGTAATAGGGAGGTTTTGTATTATGATTGATTTGATACTTTTTATGCTGATTATAACGTTAACAGCATTATTTATTTTTGTAGTAGCACCTATTTTTACTAAAGTAATCACTAAAAAGGATATAGATAGAATTCAATTAATTATTCATAGAACTGTTCTGTATGTAGAACAAATGCTCCCCCTAGGAAGTCCTCAAGATAAGAAGAATCTAGCACTAGATTATTCCTTTAAAATTTTTGATTTTTTAGAAATACCAGTTGATGAGAATATTGTAGAGGTGTTTATAGAATCGGAGATTTACTTATTAAAGCTGAAGAATAATCATATTGAAGGGATAGATTTAATCCCAAAAAAATAGAGTACTAAATACTCTACTTCGATAGGTAAGTCCTTAAAGCCTCCTCCCATGGAGGTAATTTTATATGAGAATTATTTTTCAAACTAGAATTTCTAGGTCTTGATATATTTTTTTCAACATCTGTTAAAGATATAGGTGCTACTTTGGCATCTATATTTTTAATTTTAAATGTTTCCTGCGCAAGATCATACCAAGAACAATGGCCTTCATTAACAAAATGGTATATGCCATAATTTCCCTTATTTATGATTAATTTTTCAATAGCTTTAGCTAAATCCTCTGTATAAGTAATACTACTTATCTGATCGATTACTACCTTTAAAATTGTATTTTTACTAACCAAATTTAGTGTAGTTTTAATAAAATTTTTTCCCTTATGACCAAATAAAGCAGCCGTTCTAATAATATAATATTTTTCCATATATTGCTGTATATATAACTCACCCTCATACTTGGTTTTCCCATAATAATTGATAGGATTTGGTGTATCATCTTCATTGTAGGGACTTCCTTTTTCACCATCAAAAACATAATCTGTACTAATATAGATTAATTTGCTATTAATTGCTTCTGCAATTTTAGCTATGTTTTCTGTGCCTTTTGCATTTACCCTATACGCAATTTCGGGCCTTTTTTCACAGGCTTCTATATCTGTATAAGCAGCAGCATGAATAATACTATCTGGCTTTATGTGATGAAGTATTTCATAGGTTTTATCTAGATTGTTTATATCAATAGTTCTTTTGTCAAAGGTAAAAATATGGTGTTCCTTGAATCGATTGAGTAATTCATCACCCAATTGACCTGAGCTCCCTAAAATACATATTTTCATTTTTCTATGCCCCCCTACTGGTTATTAAAATCATTATATGTGTATGTATTTTTTTTTAGAAATAATTTATAGAGTTAATAGGATTATTTACAACTAATTGGCAGTTGGATTTTTTATCGGTTTAACTTTATCTAATACCTATTGCTTTCAACAATTCTTCATATAATGTATAATTATTCTTTTATGTTTTTATTCCTTTTGAAAAATAAGTATTTTACTAGAGTTCCATATATTTCATATGTAACTTTATTCCAATTTGATTGAAAATAAATGCATTCTATTGTATTATAGGTTGAGTAGGTTAACATAATATCAAAGGAGTGGTAAACTATGGATAATAGGTTAAAGAAAAAATTAATGGTCCCAGTTATTACAACTGCGCTATTATTGTCAACAGTGGTGTCAGCAAGTGCTTATTCTGAGAATACAGGTATAGAAAACATAAGATTGTCATGTAATATTCAAGCAACTACTACATTTAGCAATGGATCTACATCCAGCTTTTCAAGATTTTTACAAACCTTTAAAAACAATGGATCAAATCCTATAAGAATTACTTTTAAGAATGACACTGCACAACCAGAAAATACTGAACAGCAAGAAGTACCACAAGAACCTCAGCAACAACCACAAGAGCCTCAGCAACAACCACAAGAGCCTCAGCAACAACCACAGGAGCCTCAGCAACAACCACAGGAACCTCAGCAACAACCACAGGAACCTCAACAACAACCACAGGAACCTCAACAACAACCACAGGAACCTCAACAACAACCACAACCGGTAAAGCCTGAAAACCCATCTAATGCAAGACACGCTTTAACATCTGCCGAGATTCAAATGGTCGAGTATGTAAACCAAGCAAGAACTGAAGCAGGACTTAACCCATTGACTATTGATGTAGACTTGTCTTATGTTGCAAGGGTTAAATCAAAGGATATGCAAGATAACAACTACTTCTCACATCATTCACCAACCTATGGTTCACCATTTGATATGATGAGAAGTTTTGGAATTCAATATAAAGCTGCTGGTGAAAATATTGCTATCAATTCTAGTGTGAGAGGTGCCCATAACGCCTTTATGAATTCAGAAGGTCATAGAAATAACATTCTAAACCCTAGATTTACTCATATTGGAATAGGTATTGAAAATAGACATTATACACAAATGTTTATTACAAAATAATAAGCATATTATATTATGTAGACTAAAAAACTGCCTCCAGCAGTTTTTTAGTCTTTTTTAGTGTTATAATATATTATTTGTTAATTCAAATTGTTTGGGAAAAAATTCTGGGAAGGGACTTAAATCAAAATCTTCACAAATATCGTTCATTACAAACTCTTCACAATCAGGTGGTTCTGGACAAAATCCAAATTCAGGTATTAATAATTGTACTCTCCCTATTACCTTGACAATCATAAATACGCCAATTGCAAATAATAAATGTCCATCTTCTTCCCTTGGTACAGCTAGGGTTCGCGATGCTGTTTCGATATCAATTTTGAATGTAAATTCATCTCTTGCTTCTGGTATATATACAACAATATCTTTTGATATATCTGGCAATCTTCCCACTATATTAATGGTTGCTCCTGTCCTAATACTCTTTACCCTCAAATCAAAGGTAAGTTTAGCTGTAAATCTTACACGGCTAAAGTTAGGTCTATTATGTATTGGGCTAATCACTAATGTCTCATCAATAATTTCTCCTGGATGAAAGGTAATGTCTACAAACTCAAACTCTTCTTTTTGTTGTAGGGGTATCTTTATCAATTCAAAACATTCCCTTTCCTTGTAGTGGGCATAGACTTTATCAGCTATTATGCTCACTGGTTGAAAATCAGGTACATATGTACTGTCCTTTGAATTATTTTCCATGGCTTATCTCCCCTCCCCTTTTAAAACCCTAGCTATTTTTCTATATAATATCAGCATATGCAATTACTAAAATAGTGTTACAAAATACATCCAATAAATATTGACAGTTTCTACTTTGTTAATATGAAATTTTGTTACTCTAGTATTTACTATGAAAAGAAGATGATAAGGGGGAATGTATGGAATTTATGTAACTCATAGGGTTATGAAGACATATAGTATATAAATAGAATTTTGAAAAGTAAGTACTATTGTTAACAATTACTTTATATCTAAGCTATGTTAAATATTTCTGTTGATTTCCAACTAAATAACAATCATAAGACCTTCTGAAGGTAGTGAAGGATCTTATCAGAAGTTTTTATAAAATATCAATAGTTATCTTTAACAGAGTCTATATCTAAGATAGTATTGATGCAAAATCTGTTTGCTTTAGAGCTTAGTATTTTATGCTTTAGATTTGTTTTGCTTTGTATCAAAGGAAAATATCTCAGGTAAGCTATAGGTTCGTTAATTACTTACCACCAAAACAGTCTCAAATCATATAATGAACTGAGAACAAAAGTTAGGAGGAGATATATATGAAAGCAGTTATTCTATGTGGTGGAAAAGGTTTAAGGCTGGGTGGAGATTCTAGCTTCCCTTGTAAACCTTTGGCTAAGGTCGGTGAAATGCCTATATTATGGCATATCATAAAAATATATATGCATTATGGAATTAATGAATTTATTTTTTGTTTGGGACACAATGGTGAAGCTATAAAAGAATATTTTTTGAACTTTGATTGGAAAAATAACGATTTTAAGCTGAGGATTGGTAGCAATTTAAAAGAAATAAAATTTTTTAATGAACTTGACAATTTGAATATTACCTTTATCGATACTGGTTTAGATACTATGACTGGTGGCAGAATTAAGAGAATACAAAAATATATAGATGAAGATGAATTTATGTTAACCTATGGTGATGGTGTTTCTGATATCAATTTAAATCAACTCATTAAATTTCATCGACAAAAACAAAAAATTGCTACTGTTACTGGGGTCAAACATAGATCCTCCTATGGCATTATAGATGTAAAGGATGGAATCGCTACTAGTTTTAAAGAAAAGCCTTTACAGGATGGTTGGATAAACGGAGGCTTTTTTATTTTAAGAAAAGAAGTTTTTGATTATATTGATAATGATGAGACAATTTGGGAGAATGAGCCCTTAAGAAATCTCGTCCAGGATAATCAACTGGCTGTCTATCAACATGAAGGATTTTGGCAATCTATTGATACAATTAAAGATTTGCAAATAATCAATGAACAATGGGTTAATAACGATAGACAGTGGGTTAAATGGTAAAAAATGGAGGTGGGTTCTGTGGGTGGTGCTTTTACCAATAAAAAAGTGTTAATTACTGGAGCCAATGGATTTATAGGCTCCCATCTAGTTAGAAGAATGATTAGTGAAAATGCTGAAGTTCATATTATAGTAAGAGAAGGATCAGATGTATGGAGGATTGAGGATCTAATAAAAGACATTATAATCTATAGGGCTGATACAAGGGATTCAAAAAAAATAAATATTTGTATAAATAAAGTAAAACCTGATTATGTTTTTAATATGGCGGCTTATGGTGTTGATTCACGTCAAAAAGATTATTTTATTGCTGCTAATACGAATATTATAGGTACAATGAATATCCTAAATTCTTTGATTTCTGTGGGATGCAAAAAGTTCTTAAATATAGGTACTTGTATGGAGTATGGCGATAAAAAAGAAGTAATTAAAGAGGATTGTCATTTAGAACCCTTCAATATATATGGAAGTACTAAAGCAGCTGCTACTATGCTATCCCACCAAATTGCTGGGGAGAATGATATCGATATTGTTACTCTAAGGGCTTTTGGTGTTTTTGGAGAAAACGAAGGAAGTCACAAATTTTTTCCCCATATTATCTTGTCAATTTTAAACAATGCAGATGTAAATTTAACTGGTTGTGAACAATATAGAGACTATTGTTATATTGAGAATATCATCGATGGTTTTGTTTTGGCTGCTGAAAATGATGCTATTAAAAATGAGATATTTAATATAGGTACTGGTAGGATTCACCCATTAAAGTACTATGTTGATAAGGTTTGTGCAAAAATGAAGGCTATAAAGAAGCCTAATTACGGAGTTATACCCTACAGAACAGGAGAAGTTTGGAAGCCACATCCTGACATTAGCAAAATAGAAAAGCTATTAAAGTGGACGCCTAAAATAGCTTTTGAGGAAGGTCTAGATAGAACAATACAATGGTATGAAAGAAACAAGCATAAATATAAGTGAACGGGAGGAAAAGTCATATGTTGAAGGTTAGTTCCATTATTTCAGAAGATATTCAGATCATCTATAATGATTTGAAAGACTCTTTAACGGAAATTGAAGGAAGTACATGGTTGATTAGTGGAGGAGGAGGATTTCTTGGTAGTTACTTCCTTGATTTGTTAAATTATTGTAATGAAAAGGTATTTCATAATCCATGTAAGGTTATTTGTATAGAGAATTTTCTTTCAGGTACCCCTGAAAGAATTAAACATTTACAAAACAATCAACATATTCAAATCATAAAAACTGATATTGTAAAACCAATTGAAGTATATGGTGATATAGATTATATAGTCCATGCAGCAAGTATTGCATCCCCAAGCTTTTATCGCAAATATCCTATTGAAACCATTGAGGCAAATGTACTGGGGTTAAAAAACTTATTAGACTAAGGAAAAAACAAAAATATTAAAAGCTTCTTATCTTTCTCCACAAGTGAAATTTATGGAGATCCTACCCAAGAAAATATTCCCACACCAGAAGAGTACAATGGCAATGTATCCTGTACAGGACCCCGAGCTTGTTATGATGAATCCAAAAGACTTGGAGAAACCTTAGCTATTAACTATTATCAACAATATGGTTTGCCTGTTAAAATAGTTAGACCCTTTAATGTATATGGGCCAGGATTAAAGCTGGATGACAAAAGAGTTGTACCAGATTTTTGTAGGGATGCTCTATACTCAAAAAAGATAACCCTGTTGAGTGATGGAATACCAACAAGAAGCTTTTGTTATGTAAGGGATGCTTTAAGTGGATTTATGGCTACTCTTCTTTCCAACCATCATCGAGAAGCTTTTAATATAGGAAATGATGAAATAGAAATTAGTATGATAGATTTGGCAAAATTAATAGCCCAAAATGTAGGTGATGTTGAGATTGAGCATAAGCAAAGTAATGAAGTGGATTATCTCATAGATAATCCCCAAAGAAGATGTCCTGATTTGACCAAAGCTAGAACCCTGTTGGATTACAACCCAAAGGTAAATTTAGAAGAAGGCTTGGCAAGAACGCTAAAATGGTATAAGGAAGCCTATGGCTTGTAGAGGAGGAAGGGTTCATGAAAATTTCTATAATCGGTACAGGTTATGTAGGTTTGGTGACTGGAGTATGTTTAGCCTCTAAAGGCCATGAAGTTATCTGTATCGATAAAAAGCAAGAAGTAGTTGATAAAATTAATAATATGGACTCACCTATTTATGAGCAAGGATTGGAAGAGCTTATGATCAAAGGAATAACAGCAGGAAATCTCGTTGCCACAACAGACTTAGAAAGCTCGGTGGTTAATTCAGAAATTTCTATTATAGCAGTGGGTACCCCGATTGATAATGATGAAATAGATTTAAGCTATATTAAGAAAGCTGCCCAAGATATTGGAGAAATATTGAGGGATAAAAATCACTA
Source organism: Natronincola ferrireducens (assembly GCF_900100845.1). NCBI lineage: Bacteria > Bacillati > Bacillota > Clostridia > Peptostreptococcales > Natronincolaceae > Natronincola > Natronincola ferrireducens. The sequence continues at coordinate 403,195 of NZ_FNFP01000002.1, forward strand.
CCATGTAGTTTGTGTAAAAAGTACGGTTATTCCAACAACAACTGATACTTTAGTTAAAGATATATTAGAGGGTGCATCGGGAAAAAAGATAGGAGAAATTGGTCTTGCTATGAATCCTGAGTTTTTAAGGGAAGGAAAAGCTGTGGAGGACTTTATGTATCCTGATAGAATTGTAATTGGTGCTTATGACCATCGTAGCTTTGAAGCAATGAAACATGTTTATGACGGTTTTTTCCATGCTCCTATCATTCATGTTAATTTGAGAACAGCTGAAATGATAAAATATACAGCTAATGCCCTTCTAGCAACTTTGATTTCTTTCTCAAATGAAATTGCATCTATATGTGAAAAAACTAAGAATATAGATATTACAGAAGTATTGGAATCTGTTACCCTTGATAAACGCTTTAACCCTAGAATTGATAATAAACTAGTTAATCCAGAGATGAATAATTACCTAAGAGCAGGTTGCGGCTTTGGAGGAAGTTGTTTTCCCAAGGATGTAAAGGCTCTAATCTCCTATAGTCAAGATATTGGTTATCAGCCACGGATTATTGATGCCACCATAAAAGTAAACAATGAACAGCCTATTAAAATAATCAATAGATTACAAGAAAGCTTACAAACATTAAAGGATAAAAAAATTGCCCTATTAGGTCTTGCCTTTAAGCCTGACACAGATGATATACGGGAGTCACCAAGCATCACTATAATCAACCGCTTGTTAGAAAAAGGGGCGCTTGTTTATGGTGTGGACCCAATAGCTGTTGAGAATATGAAAAAAAATATTCCTGAGGATAGGAAATCAATGTTCTACTCTACAGACTATAAATCTGCATTAACAGATGCTGATGCTGCTATTTTAGTAACATCATGGTCTGAGTTTATTGATATTCCTCCAGAAGATTTTAGTCAGTTAATGAAAAGACCTATCCTATTAGATGGTCGTAGAGGGCTAAATAAAAGAGCATTAGAAGATGCTGGTGTTGTGTATATTGGTATAGGATTAGCCTAGTCCTTAAAAAAATTCTTAGGAAAGAAGTGAATTCTATGGAGAGATTGTGTGATTTAATCAACATTGATCCTTATGAAGATCAAAGAGGAATGCTTAAAAAAATAATCATGAAAAGTCAGTTGCAGGATAGTGGTGAGGTGGGAGAAGTATATTTGCTTTATTCTAACCCCAATAGTGTTAGGGGCAATCATTATCACAAAAAAACCTTTGAGTATTTTACAATTGTTAGTGGGAAAGCAAAGGTGGCTTTGAAGGATTTGTCTAATGGGGTTCGGGAAGAATTTTATTTGTCTTCTAATGATAACATTGTTTTAAAGATACCTCCCTATATGGTTCATGCATTTAAAAATGAAGATCATCAACAATTAATTATTCTTGCTGTATCATCAAAAGAGTATAGTCAATCCAACCCTGACACATACGTTAAGGAAATTCTTTGACTATATCCTAAATAAATAAAAAGTTGTAGATAATTTTTCTGTGATATTAATTTAAATCTACGGCTTTTTTATTTATCCTTATATATGGAAATGAACAACTACCCATGCTTCACATATACTGTAGGATATAGATATAAAATTTAACGGAAAAGGAGTGTTAAAGTGAGACATTATTACTGTTCAACCTTTAGTAAGGACTATATTTATAAAGGATTATTATTATACAATTCTCTTTTGAAATGTGACAAAGATTTTCACTTCTTTATCATCTGTTTGCATGATGAAGTGAAGGTGCTATTAGATAAAATGAATCTAGAAAAGGCAACCCCCATAGCCTTATCAAGCATTGAGCAGGAAGACAAACACCTATTAAAAGTCAAAAGCTCCCGTAATGATAAGGAGTATATTTGGACTTCAAAGGCTTCTGCTATGCTTTATTTATTAAGGAACTATAAAGTTGATCACATCCTTTGGTTAGATGGTGACACATACTTTTACTCAAATCCTGAACCAATATTCGAGGAATGGGGTAGTTATTCAGTTATGCTAACAAAGGAAAAATGGAAAGTCACCAGCAGTAATGGTAACCAATCGAAGGGTTTATACAACACAGGATTTATGGGATTTAAAAATGATAAGCAAGCTTTACAATGTCTTAAATGGTTTAGAAAAGAATTAATTAATTGGTGCTATGATGAAGTAGAAAATGGTCTTTGGAGTGACCAGTTTTATGTCAATAACTGGAGGAAGAAGTTTCAAAATGTAGGGGTCATTAAAAACATAGGGGTGAATTTAACACCTTCCAAAATCCAAAGAAGCAAAGTTGAGAAAATTAATAACGAAATTTATGTTAATAATAAAAGATTGATTTTTTATCATAGCTTTGGATTTAGATACTATGATGGTAATGAATTTGATTTATATAGTTATATCTATACATTGAATCTTTCTAATGATGTACTAAAATGGATATATCTACCCTATATATACGAAGCTAAAGAAATTGTGAAACAGATAAATAGTATAGAAAATAACTTCTATAAAGAAGATAGACCTAAAGATAAATTTATAAGAAATTATTTTAATGTTAAACTTAATGAAGAAAATAATAGGGATTGTTATCAACTATGTACCATAATGACAAAAGATTATTTGGTACAGGGAATAGCATTATACAATTCATTGAAAAGGCATACGTCAAAATTTCACCTTTGGATCTGTTGTGTTGATAAGACTGTATACGAGCTTCTGAATAAAATGAATCTTGAAAATGTGACTCTTATCAGTTTAGAAAATATCAAAGATGAAAAATTAAATAATATTAAAAAACAAAGAAAAATCCATGAGTTTTGCTGGACTTTAAAAGCTCCATTTATTTCCTATTTGATGAAACACAACTACAATTTAAATTCAATTTTATATATTGATGCCGATGTGTTTTTCTTTGAAGATATAAAGATGATATATGAAGATTGGGGAAATGAATCGATATACTTAACCCCCCTCATGCTTAGACCTAAGCACGAGAAAAGGAAGGGCAAATACTCTGCTGGCTTAATAGGGTTTAAACGTGATGAATACGCAATGAAGTGCTTAAGGTGGTGGAAGCGTAAATGTATAAGTTGGTGTTATGATAGGTTTGAAAAAGATAAATGGAGTGATCAAAAATACCTAGATCATTGGCCTAATATAACGTCAAAAATTAAAATATCTGAAAATCTAGGAATAAATGCTGGTCCATGGTATATCAGAAGGGGTTACCAAGTTTTTGCTAAGGATAATAGAATATTTTTCAATGGTTATCAGTTAATATGTTATCATTTTAGTGGTTTGAGAATTTTTAATAAAAAAGAATATGAACTCTCTAATCGAACAAAGCTACCTGAAAGGTTACAGCTTATATATGCTATCTACGTCGATGAGCTGGCACATATAATTACTGAAATTAAAAAAATCGATGAAAACTTTATAAGTACAATTTCTTCTACTCCAAATTACGATAAACTGTATAATTATTTTACCTTAAATCAATCAACACAATGGCTGAAAAATTTAATGGATGGGATGTAAAGTGATGGATTTGCGAAGTAAAATGGAGCAATATGAAATTCTAAAGAAACATCCCCTACTATATGAATATCTACCCCATACTAATTGGTATAACCCCAAGATTCTTATGGATATGCTAAATAAATATTCAACTATATATTTAAAACCAAATAACAAGAGTCGAGGAATTGGTATAATACGTGTTAAGGTTGTTAGTAATAATGGATATGAAGTTTCTTTTGAAAAAACGTCAAAGAAAATAAATAGAAAAAATTTAGTATTGGAACTAGAACAAATAATGATTGACACAAAAAAATATATTGTTCAGCAAGGAATAGATTTGGCAACTTATCATGACCATTCATTCGATATGAGGATTGTGTTGCAAAAAGTATATAAAACCTGGCGTGTTACCTTGACCTCAGCGAAAGTAGCTTCTTCTGCAGATGCCATAATAACTAATGTGGCTCAAGGAGCTACAGACTATTTATTACACGATATCCTGCAAGAGTATGATCAAAAACAAAACCCTATGACCACATTTCGGGAGATAATCGATTTAGCCCATCAAATTGCTAATGTTTTAGGAAATAGACTACCTATAATGATTACTGGCTTAGATTTAGCTCTAGATAAATCTAATAAACTATGGTTTATAGAATCTAATGCAAAACCTGCCTGTGATAAATGTAAACTTGTGAATGATGGGTTATCAGTGGCAAAATACGAAGAAGCTAGAGAAATAATAAAAAATAGTAGGAAAATGAATAAAACTAAGGGCCAAAATAGGACGAAATACAAATTTTAAGTTTATCTATATAAGGACCACCAGTAAAATTGGTGGTCCTTATATAGAAGTGATTAGACTCTTCACTATGCTCAGAGTGATCATCCCTCACTATCTTATCATGGTTTTATTTATACAATATCAACATCTATCTTTAACATAGCCAATATTTTAATCAAAATTCTGTTAAAGCCTTAGCGTACTCAAAGGGTGTAGGAAGTATTGCTGGCAGAATCAGTGCCTCGTCTTCTGTTCTTTTTGCCTTTTTCAATCTAGCATAATTTAGCTGAACTTCAAGCAACCAAATCTTGAGGTCTTTATCTATTATTAAATCTATAGCAGCATCACCAATATGATAGTTATTATTCTCTATGATCTCTAGGGCTTTAGTACAGAGCTGAGCTATTTCATTTATTATTAAATCCACTTTATTAACATCTAAGTGGAATATTTCTTTCAATGCTCTTTCACCTGGAATTACCTTTTCTCTATTTCTTGAATTAGAGATTATACTTCCTTTGTTTGCAATTTTGGTCTCCATTCCTGAATATTTCCACTCTTTAGTATGATCTTTTTGAATGTACACTCTAAAATCTACTTTGTTGTTACCATCTTGAAAAGGGATTGCTTCTTGAATTAAATATATTGTGTTTTTATTCAACTTCTTCTGCAAAATCTTCTCTAAATCTATTTTAGTTTTTATAGTAAGTCTTCTACTAAATTCATCCTTCAATATATACCAATTTTTAAACTTCTTTAAGTACAATATCCCCCTTCCCCTGGATTTATTGAAGGGTTTTAAATAAACTTCATTATATAATTTTAATGTCTCAAATAATTTTTCTATGTCTGTATACGTTATGGTTTTTGGTAAATGATCTATTAGCTCAGTATCCTTTGATAGCATCTGCCACATACTAAGCTTATCTATATTATAGGGATAATTAAATATTTTATCTCCCATATGTTTTCTTAAATGTTCAAAGGTACCCCTTTTTATATATTTTCGAACATAAACTGCTCTCGGATAAGGAAAGACTCCTTTCACAAAAGTTTTGGTTCTCTCATTGTAATAATAACCTTGAATCGTTTTACTCCTCTTATTAATTGCTTTCTCTTGAAAAATAAATATAAGTCCTTTGATTTTATCGTAGTTTCCAAAGCACAAAGTAGTACTGTCCTGCATTCTATAATTAGAGGCTATAAGGTAACCAATTACTGGACCCAAAACCAAGTGATTTTCTTGAAAGTAAGATTCATAGGGCAAGTTGGGAATATATATTTCCTCAGTTAGCTTTTGGGGAATAATGATGGTTAATGGCTCTATATGATTGTTAACGCTAATTATAAGTTCTTTTTCTAATAAGCCAAAATGCAATATTATTTTGTCACATTTTATATTATTCTTTTTTAAGCTTTGGGCATTAATATAAATTGTATTTTTAGCTATTTTGTTATCTATTACAATTGAATACATAAATTCCCCCCTTATTATTTGAACCTATAATCTTTACTTATTCCATAAAAACTATGCTCCCTCTATTCTTTACTTTGGGTACATAAGATTATAAATGTTATTTATTTCTCCAATGTTTTTATTAATTTTTCTCTTTTTAGAAGATATTTCTTTATCCCCTCGATTTTCTTTTTTATTTTGAGTTATATATTCAGGTATCAGTTTTGGAGGTAATACTACGTCTGAACTATGGGGTCTTGGTCTTTGAAACTGATGAACAGGTCCTGCTTTTGAATATTTAGCAATGAAAGGCAACTCATGGTATAAGTATGCTTGTTCAGAATCTTTTCTTGTAGTTAAAGACAAATGTATTTTTTTAGATTTGTTTGCTTGCCCCTTAGATTTCTTACTTTTGTTCTTGGATTTTGTTGAGTTTTGTTGCTCTTCAACAGCTTTTTCTTCTGTAGCATTGTTTATTTTCTCTAGCTTCTCTTCTGCTTCTTTATAGGATTGTTTTAACTGATTTAATTCATCTTTACAGGATTTTAATTTACAAGCAATTTCCTCCAACTCTTGCTGCTCCTTAGTTAATATATCTTTACAAAGTTTTTTTTCTTTTAGGCTATCTAAAAACCTTAATGTATCGCTTTTCTCTTCATTAGATGGTTTATAGCCAAGTTCCTCCATAATACTTTTCACTAAAACATCTCCAAAACCAGTTAAAAAGCTTTCAAACCCAGTAGGTAGTGCTATTTCTAAAACCAGTGTTGGAATGTCATTGCCGAATATATAGGTCCAGTGTTTAGGGGCACATATTTTGTTCCAGCTATTAGCTATTCTATAAGTAACCTTTTTTTCTAAGAGGTTTAATTGTTTAACAAGATGTTTTGTTACAGAAATGCTTGTTTTTTGAAGATTAAATGGTAGATATACTGTTAAATCAGTTTGTTGTTCTACAACAGAAACAGCAATAACAATTTGCACATCAAGATATTCCCAAGCAGCCTTGTTTGTGAAATTTTTATCAAGTATTACTGCCGCCCCTTCTCCTATAAGTGGAACTTTTACAGATTCCATCAATGTTTTTAGTTCTTCCTGTTGGGTTAGAGATTTTAATATTAATGTTTTATTCAGTAAAGCTGGGAACAAAATTATGTTTTCATTGTCTACACTATATTTTATGCCCTCTGAGTTACAGGAAACAATTATCAAATCTTTATCAGCATCATTAAACTCTAAAATTTTCTTTTCGTTCCATACTATACTACCCATGAATTCCCCACCTTTTAAAAATATTATTATATATAATATGCTGTTAATAAAAATTTGTGTTAATTGTTTTATATAAGGATGAACTTAGTTATCTTATTGTCAACACTTTTTATCATAGGATTTTCCCAATAGTTATAGGGTTTTAAAGCACAAAAGCCTTCCAAAGTGTGTAACTTTTAATTGTTAATTTAATATACTGAAAGTATATATAATTTAACAGAAAGAGGTGAAGAAAATATGAAGCCAAAGCAAAGAATGTATATTGATGCAAGACATGAAAAATTTCAGCTTGGAAACGCAAAACAAGTAACATATGTGATAGAAGAAATAGATGAGGATTCTACCAAGCAAAAAATTTATGAGGCTATTGGTCCTTACACCTTAAAGATAGAGGTTGTTCCTAATAATAAAAAAGTAATGATAACCTATTATGAAAGTATTATTAGTCCTACTTATATGGATTATCAACTTCAATTAAAGAACTTGGTTTTTAAAAGAGAAAATGACTAAAGAAATAACTATAAACAGTGACATTATTTAAGGGGGTATATTAATTGTCTATTTATGATAAAATTCGACAGTTGGAAAATGAAAGAAGTATAACGATTCGATTGCTGGTTCCAGATATGACGACAATGGAGGATTATAGTATTATTGCTGCAGAATTGAGGAAGTACAATGGAATTCAAGCCATAGGGCCCTATACCAATAATAATATTCTTAAAATCAGCTATTCTCCATCTAGCCTTAGTTTAGATACTATTGACTATGTAATTAGTAGATTAGGTTATAGTCAAAACATAAAAAAGAAAGGGTTTTATCAAGCTGAACCTAAAAGAAAGGGAGGCTGATGTGCTAATAAACATAGCAGGTAGGTGACCTGTATATAGTTATATTTGTTAGGGGGTTTAGTATGAGTCAATATAAAGATAAGTTCAAAAATATAGGTGAAATACAGAAGGAAAAAACGTCTATGTCATCAGTTCCACCTAAGTATAAAGACTTAATAAAAAAACATGAAATATATACTGCTTCCAATGCTGTAATTACCATGCATATGACTATTACAAATCTTAATACCCAAGAAGATTATCAAAATATAGCAACAGCTTTGAAGGATATTAGAGGTGTAGAAGGTATAGGGAGTTTTCAACAAAAAAAACTTTCTGTAACCTATAATCAACATGAAACTAGTTTAGAACATATTGTCTACCACATATCAAATCTAGGTTATAGGTATATTAATCGTTTTTGAAAAAAATGCTAAGCCTGGATGGCTTACTAAACAAAAAATTAATATATTTATCAATTTGTAACACATAGGTATAGTGTTTAATAGAATATATTAGAAGTTAAAATACGTTTAACTTTATTAATAGAAACAATAAAGGAGGAAGATATACTATGTCAGAAGTTAATAATGAGCAAGTTCAAGCTGGAATCCCTACTAAACCTGCTCCGGTTCAACCTGGCCAATGCCCTATTAACCCACGAACAGGACGCCCAGAATGTCCACCACCTGATAGAATCGAATGTATTGTTGTAGATAAGGTATATGACAGTTGTTTCCAAGTGGATAATCGAAGCAGAGAAATATTTACAGATGAATTAGAATTTGGAACAGGACTTGAAGCAGGTGACACAGTTTCATGTAATTTAACTGAAGGAGCAGAAATTACATGTACAGAAATCAGTCGTACTCCTGTAGGAGATGGTTTCTTTACAATAACACTTTTAGTAAGTGTTCCCGTTACCGTCACTAATCCTGAAGCAGCAAAGGGTGAATGTAATCAATTAACAAGAATCTTTACCTTTACTAAAACAGTAACATTGTGTGCTCCTGAAGGTGTCGATTTAGACTGTACAGAGAGTGTTTTGTTATCCTGTCACTGTGTAGTAACAAATGCAAATGAATTTGAAGAAGAGGGAGAAGCTGAATATGCCATTACTTGTGAAATTCAAGTATGTTTGGTTATAAAATCTATTCTTAGGGTACAACTATTAGTTCCTAGCTACGGTTTCTGTGTGCCAGCACCATGCGTTACATTACCAGGTGTTTGTCCTCCTCTTCCACCAGAACAGTGCTTCTAATGAATTGTAAAGAGAGTCATCTAGGATGGCTCTTTTTCTATTGGTGGAAAATTCAAATAGGACAGGTTAAGTTGCATAAATTTTTTGTACATGTCATAGTATGAAATAAGTAATGATTGTGATATAATTTTAAAACTAAAAAGGAAGTGAAGCATATGCACCTAGCATTTCCACAATATTATGTCATAAAGACTGGTGAAAACTTAACCTATTATTTCTTTTCGAACAATGATAATGAGCTTTGTTATCACCTTTTTAACGAGGACAATATGTTAATAAAAAAGAAAACTCTAGTAAATGAAATCATAATAGACTTTTCTGTAGCTATTAACCCTATAAATGAAATCCATGTAATCTGTCTTACAAAGGTAGGCAATTTGCTATATTATATTGGTTCAGATGATGGATGGAATCATAGGCTTCTTTCTAAGTTAGATATAAAGTCTAATATCTATAGATACTTATCCTTATTTATTCAAAAAGATTATGTTCATATTCTTTGCGTCAAAACAAATCTTCTTAATGCCATTGTTTCCTCTATAGAACACATGTATTGGGATGATAAAAATCTCCAGCGTTCCACTGTTACCAGTTATTTGCCCGGTAAGCACCCCAGTCCTTATCAAGTACAAATAGATCCATTAAATAATATCCATATTGTTTATAAGGTTTTTTATAAAAATAATCATCAGCTTTATTATAGTAAATTTAATTTTTTAACTAAAAAATGGATTCCAGGAGAAATAATTACTGATTTAAAGGAGGATCACTCCCATCCCTATATGTTAATTGATAATAAAGAGAATTTGCATTTGGTATGGTGTACTATAGAAGAAAATAATTTTATTCTAAAATATCGCAAAAAAGCTAACATACTCAGTCAAAAATCTAAATGGTCAAATATCCAAAGCCTTTCCAATAAAAATGCTAACCATATATCACCTATTATTATTCAACAGGGAAGTTTTTTAAAGGTTTTAAGTCGTCAGAACTATCATATTAGTGAAATAGTTTCTCAGGACTATGGCAATAGTTGGACCTCTGTCAGTAAGAGTAAGCTGTATAGGACAAAAAAACCTCTTCTGATTCGGTATTTAAGTAATTTTCAAGGAGAAAAAACCATATACTGCCTTCAACATGTATATGGAGAGATTACAGATCATATCCTATTATTTGGTACAAAGCTCTATAAATTAAAGGAGAAAAACACTGGTGATCTTAGGCAGGTATCTCCTACAGCTATAGAGGTTGGAAATTTCTCTTCAACCCCTTCTATGGTTATAGAAAAAGATGGTGGAGAATTGCCACCATCTGAAGATAGTAGTATTATAAATGATAATCATCTAAATAAGTCTAATGCCGACAGTGATTTGCAACAGTTATTACATAATATAGAAAAACATATTGCCCTATTGATGATGGAACTAGAAAAATTACAAGAAATTAAAGGATTATTACAAAATAAATCCTCTGCTGAGGATGACTCTAGCACTGTAATTGACTGTCATAGCTCTAATGTTCTACTGGATAGTTTTGGTTCATTAGAAAAAAATTTTTCTGCTATTGAAAAGACTCAATCTACACTAGAGAAGGATTTTGAAGTTTTTGGAGAAAAATTAGATTCCTTAGATGAAGAAATTACACTATATAGAGAAGAACTTTTACATTTGCATGAGGGTATAAAGGAAATAACCTATAATACTGGATTTTTTAACAGAATAAAAAATCTATTTAGTTAAGATCTAATTGTTTCAAAACCCTATTTCTATCTACTCGTTTAGCTTCATAGATACTGATAATATCTTTTTTCAGTTTTTCTGCTTCTCTTGATAGAATGTGATAATCTTCCAATTCATCAAAACGTATAGAATAACTGCATCCTGCATTAAGCACACAAGGTGTAGATACTAATTGGAACTGCTTGTATCTCATTCTTTTGAGGTGCTGATATAATTGTACTGCATAATTTCTAGAATCAAATACAGCAATATAGTATATATTTTGAACATATTTTGCTCCCATTGTGGTTCCCCCTATAGTAAATTTTTGTATAGTTAAATATATGTTTTTACTATATTAGTTGTTCCTAGATATTCGGGAAGAACACTTGGTTTTAAAACACCGATGGACTATTTGCCATCGGTGTTTTGGAGAGTTTGAATATAATATTTTATCTTTTCTTCATAACCATTATCGGTGGGTTTATAATAAGACTTACCCTCTAATTGGCTGGGCATATATTGTTGTTTCACATAATTTCTATCATAGTTATGGGGATATAGATAGTCGATGCCGTGACCAAAATCTTGAGCACCCTTATAATGGGTATCCTTCAAGTGATTTGGTACCATTGTCTGAATATTTTCCACATCCTTTAGGGCTTTGTCTATAGCAATATAGGCTGCATTACTTTTGGGAGCTGTAGCCAGATAAACAGTGGCTTGAGCTAGAGGAATCCGTCCTTCCGGCATCCCAATAATTTTTAAAGCTTCATGGGCTGCTATAGCCACTTGTAATCCACTGGGATCTGCATTACCTATATCTTCTGAGGCGGCAATAATTAATCGTCTTGCAATAAACTCTGGGTCTTCTCCCGCATAAATCATTTTTGCTAGATAATGAATAGCGGCATCAGGGTCACTTCCTCGAATACTTTTTATGAAGGCAGAAATTACATCATAGTGTTGATCTCCATCTTTATCATACTGAAGGGTCCTTTTTTGGATAGATTCTTCCGCTACTTCTAAATCAATCACTATTTTTCCATCTTTGTCCAGTGGTGTACTTAACACTGCTATTTCTAAAGCGTTTAATCCCCTTCTAGCATCTCCTCCTGCGGTTTCAGCCATATGGCGAAGAGCATCTTCAGCAATCTCTATGGCAAAGTTCCCCAATCCTCTTTCTTTGTCCTTTAGGGATTTTTGTAAAATAACTAGAATATCTTCTTGATGCAATAGCTCTAATTTCAGTACAGTAGTTCTAGATAATAGGGCTTTATTTACTTGAAAATAAGGATTTTCTGTGGTTGCACCAATTAAAGTCAGTAGCCCCTTCTCCACATGAGGTAAAAGGGCATCCTGTTGATTCTTAGAAAAACGATGTATTTCATCAATAAATAAGATGGAACTTTTTTGTTGAATACTTAATAATTCATCGGCTTCCTCTACAACACCGCGGATGTCCTTAACGCCAGAGGTAACAGCATTTAACTGAAAAAAATGGGCAGCCACTTCGTTGGCAATTGCTTTAGCTATGGTGGTTTTACCGGTGCCGGGAGGACCATACAAAATTATAGATGGTATTCTCTGGGATTGAATACACCTGTACAGAAACTTTTTATCTCCCAATATATGTCCTTGACCTAAGATTTCCTTAATAGATCGTGGCCTCATTCTATCAGCCAAAGGGGCTGTAGTAGCTAGTGTATTTTCCTTTATTAACTGAAATATATCCATTTCCTATCATCCTTACTCAATAATTTGTTTAATTATAGTAATGGCATCATGAACATCCTGCTTGGTAACGTCTTTATGAGTGACAAATCTTATAACATATTGGTTCCGAGGGTTAGTTAATAACCCTCTTTCCTCAAACCTAGGAATTAACTGAGATGTAGTAAAGCCACTTTCTGTAAAGTCAACATTAATGATATTGGTATGTACCTTATCAATGTCAATGGAAATGCCAGGTATCTCCCTTAGCTTTTGAGCTAGTAGTTTAGCATGTTGATGATCAACATCTAATCTTCCTGTCATTTCCTCTAAAGCATGAATACCAGCAGCAGCTATGACCCCAGCCTGTCTCATGCCTCCACCAAGCATTTTTCTATATTTTCTAGCCCTTTGAATAAAGCCTTTGGTCCCCACCAGTAGACTGCCTATAGGGGCACAGAGACCTTTTGAAATGCAAAACATTACTGAATCCACATATTGAACAATTTCTCTAGCTTCTACTTTAAGGTAGGAGGCAGCATTAAATAATCTTGCCCCATCTAAATGGACAGGTAAATTGTTTTCTTTCGCTACTTTATAAATTTGTTTCATATTTTCTAATGGTATTGCCATACCCCCAGACATATTGTGGGTATTCTCTAAGCATATTAAACCTGTTTCAGGAAAATGTATATCTTCTTTTCTAATGACATCTTCCACTACATGGGGGTTCATTACACCATTGGTCCCTCTAATAGTTCTTGCCTGTACCCCTCCTACCCTGGCTATACCTGCAACCTCATATAGATAAATATGAGAGCTTTCCTCTAATATAATTTCCTGTCCTGGGATTGTGTGGGTCATAACAGCCAATAAGTTACCCATTGTTCCTGTTGGTACAAATAGTGCTGCTTCTTTTCCTAATATTTCTGCAGCTATTGCCTCCAATTTATTTACAGTTGCATCATCACCATAGACATCATCCCCTAGCTCAGCCTGCACCATTTTTTCCAGCATTTCCTCTGTAGGTAATGTCACCGTATCGCTTCTAAAATCAAGTTTTTTCATATCCATTTTCACTCCTTTATTTTTGCCTTGATACTATTATAAGTTATTCACTAGCTTTTTCCAATGGAATAAAAAAATCTGATGCCCTAAGACATCAGATTTTTTTATATTTTATTATTCATCATTACCTAAAGCTTCTGCCTCAAAGGTTTCATAGCTTCCTCTAGGTGGTCGGCAGGGGGGCTTTGGTGGGTGGGGTATAAATTGTTCGGTGATTTGTGGTGGGAATAGTGGTGGGAATTCTTCTACAATTGGTCTTGGAGTTGGCTCTGGCTCACAGAACCCTGTACTCAATACGCAAAGCTGTACTGGAACTTTTATTTTCTTGTCGCAGGTTACCGCTAAGGCGATTATTAGATTCACAAACAGTTCTCCAGTTACAGGATTAAAGATAATATCTCTTTGTATATTTTGTGTAGCTAATCTAGCAACAAATGCAACGTTACAAAACTCTGTAAATTGTGGTAAGAAGGCTGAATCAAAGACAGATGGCATACATAATTCAAAGAAAGTTGATAAAGTTTGATTTATAGGAACTCTTGTCTTTAAAGTAGCTACTCTAGTTACTCCCTGACCATCTAGATACTCTACATCCACTTCTAAGAATACGCTACCTGTAATTCTGATTTCTTGGGAACCAAATATTGGTGTACCTAAACCTACTTGGTCACAATCAGTGGTATCGGTGTAAATTAAATACTGTAACAAACCTGCAGGACCAGGAACAACTACTGGCTTACCCCTTTCATCTAGTACAAATTGTGCTCCAGATAGATGTGTTGTAGGTGTAATTTGTGTGTTTCTAGGATCATTAATATTCTTTGGGTTAAAAAACTTTCTAGCTCTAATATCCAGCACTCTTGTAATTCTTGATTTTGGGCCGCATCTTGATGTTGGAAGGGCTCCAAGTGGTACTTTAGAAGCAGGCTGTAAGCCTGTTAGATTGAAAACCACTGAATCATATACTTTATCGATAAATATACATTCTCCTACTACATCATCAAGTTTTCTTGGATCAAATACGCAACCAACGTCAGCTATACAACACTGATCAGTTATTAGAGCTGCTTCTACATTTTCATTAACTCTGTCACTCATTATTTATTCAACTCCTTTTTATTAATTATAATTAAGATAATTATCTTATCTCCTTACTGTACAATATGATAATCATTAGTTATACGTGCTACTGTAACAACAATTTCTTTAGAGCAGTACAGATGAAAATCATATAGATTTTTACATCTCTCTACTGTAAAATATGAATTTACAGGTCTTTAGGTGCTATTATATGTAATTTTTATTTTACCTTCGCATATATTTTAATAGAATTCATTACGAATAAAATTTTATTGTTGAATAGGATGTGATTATATGGGTTTATTAAAGGATTTTGAATTTGTTATTAGAGATACTAGGGGAAAGATTTATAATTTTTATTTAAATGAAAACAAACAAATTGAATATATTGTAACGAATAATGAGAATCAATGGGCAAAAAAAGATGTGCTATTGAAAAAAGCTATGGTCAGTTTTTCTATAGACATCGATGAAAAGGATGAAATTCATGTTGTAAGTTTTTCTTCAGAGGGTATTCTTTATTATCATCTGTTTCAGAAAAACAAGTGGCATCATCAAAAAATCGTTGATTATAGCAAGGGTTCTGGTGTTGTATATTATCCCTCTATAAAACAGTTACAGGATAAATTACATATATTCTATTATTTTGTAGAGAAAAACAATGAAAATCTTTGTAATATGGTTCATTTAACAAAATATCAGGAAAAATGGACAAAGGAAGATGTATTGGATAGTTCCTATAAAAAACTAATTAACCCTTTTAAAATTCTTACTCATGGTGAGAGTATCTATGTCTTATATGCGTCTATACATCAAAACTTTAATCAGGTGTATGTAGTTTCTTATAATAATATTTCTAACCAGTGGAGTGAACCTCTGCAAATTACTAATTCTCCTATCGATAAGCTGTATTTGTATGGTTTATTAGACGCTGAGAAAAACCTCCATATAACATGGAGTACTCATTTGGAGGAAGGTCTAACAGTAGAATATATTAAGTATCCTCTAGAAGAAATTAATGAACCTCCTATGATTTCATCTTTATCTGAAAAACTAAATTGCTCTTTTCCATTGCTACTTATCTATAATAATGCTTTATGGTGTGTATGGACACAAATGAACAAGTTATATGCTTGTTACTCAACAGATCATGGGGATTCTTGGTCTCCTCCCATGGTACGACCAGAGAGTCAAGGTATAAATTTTAAAAAATATTATTATAAAAGTAATTATGATGAAGAGGTCAAGGGTATGTTGTCTGATACTTTGTACGGAACTTTGTATCCTAAAATCCAATTTATAGGTTTTGGAGGTGAAATAACATGATGAAATACCATCAAATGGGAAATAACTTTATTCCCAAAGAACAAAAAGTTATTGCTTCATCGGACATTAAGTTACTGGAAGAACGAAATCAAATTTTACAGGATGAAAATCATAAACTTTTAGAAGTGATAGAAGAATACAAGCAACAAATCCATGATGTAACCCAGGAATACAAAGGACAAATTGGAGATATAGAAGAACAATTGCTCCATAAGGAAGGTCTAGTTATAGAGTCTGAAAAGACAATTGTTTCTTTGGAAAACGATATGAAGAAATACAGAGATTTAGAAAAGGATCTACATCATATTGATGGGCTAAAGATAAAAATCAATGGTCTTAATAGTGAAATCGACACATTGGCTAAGGAAAATATCACCCTTAAGGAAGAATTAGCATCTTATCAGCAGCAGGTCCAAATACTTTATATCATTTTATTAATTTTAGCAATTTTATAGTCTATAGTAAAACCCCTCGTAAAAGGGGTTTTATGATGAAATGATTTTTCTATACCAGCAAATCCTTCTGCTGTCATGATATTCTATATATTGATTAATAACACTTTCAATCTCTATAGGAATATCTATAATTATGGGATTGGATAGAGCATTGATGGCAAGTTCCTTTATTAGTATATGATATGCCTCCATTAGTACTTTCTTATCATACAGGTCAATGGGTCCTAGGAGTACTGTGGTGTAATAATATGTTTTGTCCTCCAATCTTTTATGTTCTTCTAATAGGTATACTTGAGTTTGATGATTGTATTGAAATTTTTTTAATTCTATAGATCCTTTGTTTTCTAGCCAATAATCATATAGATAGGCTAGAGGGTAACTACGGTTAACGGATAATACGTTTTTTAAATCTTTAATAGCTAATAAATCTATAACTTCTTCTTTGTGGGATGAAACAATGTCATATTGAATTTTCTTTTGTATTGTGCCCTTCACTTGGTTAACATTTGTAAGTTCAATAAATCCTAGTTTTTTAAAAGTTTCTCCCTTTATACTACAGCTATTTGAAGATATGTCCATATTATAAATCTTTTTCTTTTTAAGAATCAATTGCAAAAAAGAAAAAATAATTTTAAAATTTTTTAATGTATAGTAGTTTTTATTCAAATTTAAACAATAGATAAAACCGTATTCCCCATAGGGTATAGGTTCATGGTGAAAATCTAAACCAACATAACCAACAATCTTTTCTTGGTCTATAATGAGATAAAAATAATCATCCTGAAAGTGTTTCTTTTTATGAAAATCTTTTATTATTGTCTTTATACTATCCGGTAGATTATTATTAAGGTTTTTATAAGGAATACATTTTAAAACTTTATTTATGTCTTTATCAGTAGAGATATGGGACTTCTGTATCTTCATAATTAGTTTTTGTAAATCAATGGTAATGATTTTTTTTAACTGCTGAACTTGAGTTTTTGTATATTCTTTTTCCATTAATAATTCGATAATATAATGTTCTAGTGTAATATTTCTATCCTTACACTGGTTTTCTAACTTTTCATAAAGAATTTCTGGTAGTTTAATTTCTATTGTCTTATCCACTTATTCATCATCTCCCTCCCCTCTACTAGCATATTTTCACTTTGTTTTTTTATTACAAAAAAAGATTGTAACCATTAAAGGCTACAATCTCTTAAAACAAAAGCTATCTTATAATATTTTTATGAACATATTCACTGGTGGTTAGGGCCAACATAGCGCCATAGGTCACATGAAATTTCACTTCATCTCCTACTTTTAAGTCCTTCTGACAATCGGTTATATCAACCATTAAATGATCACTACTACTGCCTAATATTTCAATAGATTTGTCTACTGGAATAATTTTATGGGTGCCAAAGTCCTGTTTACCTACTGCTAGAATAGCTCTTTTTCTTATTCCCTTATCTACAAAAACCGGTATATTTCCAAAGGCATCTCTACCGATTTCTCCAACAGGTATTGAAGGCTTTTCTTTGATTTCTATAATCTCAGCTACTAAGGTAAAGATATCCTGATAATTATCAGCAATAATTTGTCCATAGGCACTTTCCGTTCCCAGCAAAATAGCTTCACCCAAACGTAAATTGTTGATGCCTTCTACTATTTTTCCTTCTTCAACTAAATAAACACTGCTGGAATTTCCACCACTAATAATTTGTAGTTTTGTATCTAATGCTTTTTCTATATATTTAGCAAATTCTACTAGTTTTCCTAGATTTTCTTGGTTAGGAATAACACCACCATAGCAGGTTAGGTTTGTACCTACCCCCACTACCTCGATATTCTCTAAGGTCTTTAGTTCTTCACATACTGTGTCAATCTCTTGATCATCAAAGATGCCTTCCCTTAAATCTCCAAGATCTATCATCAAGATGATTTTATGGGTTTTGCCAGCTTTTGATGCCCATTGATCAAGGATCTTTATGGTTTTGATCTCTGAATTCATGCTAATGTCCGCATAGCTGACTACAGCCTCTGCTTGACTTATCATAGGAAGTCTAAGGAGCATTTTTTCTATAGGGAAATCCTTTAGCTTCATGAGATTTTCTATCCTAGAGTCGGCAAAGTACTTTACTCCACCTTCAAGTATCGCCTCTGCTACCTGTGGTACAGCACAAAATCCTTTAGTAACAGCAGCAATAGTAATACCCTGCTCTTTATACTTTTTTACCATTCGATTTGCATTGTGCTTTAGTTTGTTGTAATCAATATCTATTCTTGGGTTCATGATATCACCCCCTTAATTTATTCCCATACTTTGTTTCATCAAGCTTAGGGCTGCTTCAGGATGTCTTTTGGACAATACCCCTAAGGAAGCCATAATATAATGATTATCAATCAAAATCCTAACCTCCTCTGTTGGTAACAGAAGATTTCGGTTATTTTTCTTCAGGGCAGTTCTTAGTATTTCTATGGAATTAGGTAGTCTTGTTAAAGCCCCTCCAGTACCTACAACGTATTTGATATTTGAAAGGTCTTTTCCTTCAGCTACGGTTGTTTTCCCTCCTGGGCCGTAAAGGTGTCTTAACTTTCCTGCATGTCTTTCAAGGGCTACCAGTACAGCCTCAAGGGTTAACCTTCCTACAAATTTTATTTCCTCTGGTGTCTTTGGTATTGGTGGATGATTCTCCATCAATTTTTCTATATTTAACTGTAATTCTTGCTGAAGCTTTTCTTCACCAATTTTTTCTACAATATTTCTCATATTCACATAGACACCTAAATCCCCTTCTACAGTTCTTTTAGCCAGCGGTTCAGGATTCAATAGAATTCGGTTGATCTCCTCACTACCTTCAGTAACAGAGTGAAGATCTGTTGTAGCTCCACCAACATCAAATGTAATTAAATCCCCTAATGCTTCTTCAAGAAGCTTAGATGCCTCCATCACAGCTCCAGGAGTAGGAATAATTGGACCATTTACCATTTCCCTAACCTTCTTCATGCCAGGGGCATGGATAATATGCTCTTCAAAAGCATCTTGAATGATTTTTCTAGTTGGTTCAATATTTAACTGATCAATCTTAGGATAAACATTTTCTACAATATATAATTTGTTGCCTGTCTCATAAAATATGTCTTTAATTTCTTCTTGGTTTTCTATATTACCAGCATAGATAATAGGAACCTTAATGCCAGCTTCCGCTATTTTTTCAGCATTGTAGATAGCTGTATCCCTTTCCCCGTAGTCAACGCCTCCAGCAATTAATATGATGTTGGGATTGATCTCAATAGTTTTTTTAATATCCGTCCGCTTTAATTTGCCGGCGGTAATTTGATGAATGATGGCTCCTGCTCCTAAGGCTGCTTCCTTAGCGGCCCTTACAGTCATATCATAAACTAATCCATGAACTGTCATTTTTAGTCCTCCAGCAGCACTACTGGTTGCCACCATCTCATCGTATTCAATCTTGTCTACACCTAGATTATTCCTTAAACTCTCCACAGCACCCTGGAGACCGATATTCACATCTCCCTCTATCACGGTTGTAGGGGCTTGCCCCTGCCCAATAAATTTGGGGCAGGGGCTATGAATGTCTTGAAAAGCATTAACAACGGTAGTTGTACTACCAATCTCTGCTACAAGTACATTAACCTTCATTTTGGATTTCCCTTCTTCTTTTTACTAGGAAGGTTGCCACATGAATACCTTTGCTTCCTCTTCCAAAACCAGCATCTATTCCTTGTTTAACCGCTGTTTCAGGACTAACCTGTGTGCCGCCGCAAAGAATCATAATTTTATCACGGATTCCTTTTTCTACACAAAGCTCATGAATACGTTTCATATTTTTATAATGAATATCATCATGGCTAATAATGGTGGATGCTAGAATAGCATCCGCATTTAATTCAATGGCTGCATCAACTAGTTTTTCAATAGCAACAGATGTACCTAAATAATGACATTCGATTCCATATTTCTCTATACCACCATGTTTAATATCAATGATTTCTCTAAGTCCTACCGAATGTTCATCCTCTCCAACTGTTCCTGCAACAATTTTCATCGGTTGTTTTTCAATATCTTCTCTTACCTCATCCTCTGACATAATTTCTGGTTCTGGAGGAATAACCAAATCCTTTGTATCAATGGTAAATCCTACTCTTCCTTTAAGCTCAATTCTAGTTCCTTCAGAAGGATGCATTTCTTCCTTATGAATAACCTCTACATCCTCTAAACCCATCTTTTTAGCCATTTCTATAGCTGTAAACTCGGCTACACGCTTAGGTAATGGAAGGAAAAGGTTTAGCATAATATAGCCATCTCCCATCCATTCTACTTCCGGTTTAACCTTTGTGCTTTCTCTTAAATCCTTTGTTTCATCTAATCTTACATCTACATTGTCGGTTTCATCCAGTTCATCAATGAAGATAATCTTTTCTGGTTTTTCATAGGTAGATCCGTCAATTAACTGGCTTGGATTATCCACCATGCTATCATCATACTGAGCTACGTTGTTATAACCAAAATGGGCAGTTACTGGTGCAAAGTAGTCTTCGTCTCTTTCATAAACAGTTCCAACACCAATACCACCATCTATTTTTCTTGCAATACCATCACCGTTTCTTTCAGGGTAGTAACCGGAATCTACAAAGAAACCGTCTTCAACAGCTTTGAAGTAACCTCCAACCTCTAATACTTCCTCCATAAATAGAACGGCTCTTTCCTTTAATTCTCTTGCTTTTTCTCTTAAAACACCTTCATTTTTTAATTCTATCATATCCATTAAGCCGTCCATACCTACTAGAGCCTGCTTTGCAGTGTCACAGGCCTCCATATTGTAAATATGCCATGGTACATTTCGTCCTTCATCAGGGGTAATGGTGGACTGTATGTCAGCCCTTGTTAATCTAGACATTAGTAGGTTTAATACATGGGTTACAGTAGCTTCCCTTGTGGAGGATTCCATGTATTTGGTATTCATTTGTGCTCTCATTTTATATTCTTTAAACAGTTCTCTTAATGCTACTGCATAGGGTAAATCTAATGTCATACATGGAGCAGGAGGTGCAGTAGGAGGTACAGTGGATAGGCATATATTTTCCTTCTTCATCCCTACTTTTACTGAATAGATGGAGTTTAATGCATGCTGTACCATTAATTCTGGCATTACCTTCCATGCTTCTCTAGCTGTAGCATTGGCATTATGGGCACCATCTATTTGGGCTATGTCGGCCCATACCATTGATTTTTTTGCTTCCGCTGCGTCTACAAAGGAACGAATCATGTTGATATTTCTATATAAAACGTTGTATTGAGGATCTTGGTGGGCCCCGTTTACACCTTCTTCTGCAAACATAACCGCAATTTCAGGTCCTGCAACACCACTAATATAGGAATGATAGTTAATTGGTCTGCCAACTTCTTCTTCTATCAAATCTAGAGCTTTTCTTTGGGCCCTTACTTGTTTTCTTGTTACTGGAATACCACCTATACCTTGAGGTGTTCCTTCAATCAGACCGTCAAAGTGGCTTTGTCCAGCTGTTCTTATAACCATGATATGGTCAGCGCCGTGCCAAGCTGCCATACGCATACGACGAATATCATCTTCAAATCTTCCTGAAGCAATTTCTGTTGTGATGACTGAATCAGGTTGTGGATCAATATCATTAAAATATTTAGCTGAAGGCAGTGGAGTACTCTGTTCTAAGGGTGTAGAACAGTTTTTATAGATAAAGGGTCCCATTTTTAGGTTTTCTTCCCTCTTACGCCATGTCCAGCCCCTACGTTTTGGTGTGTATTGATCTAGATCTTTTAGGATATTTTTAATATCTAGTTTTTCATTTGGTTTTAAAGCCATTATTCTACACCTCCCTTAAAGATCCCCATAACTTCATCCCAAAGCTTTCCTTCAGCTAATTGTAATCCTGCTTCTCTTACATCCATTCCCTTTTCCTTAGCAACTCTATATACGATATGACCTGCACCCTTACCCATTAATCCTCTATCCATAACACCTTCTGCAATAGCCTTAGCTTCTATACTAGAAAAACCCATACGAAGTAATACCGATCTTTCAATGGATGGTGTAGTATGTTTTTTAGCTAAATCAATCATTGGATCTACAATTTTTTCTGCCAATTGCCAAAATCTTTGTTCCAAAGCTTCGTCACTTAAATCCTTTAAGTGTTGTCTTCTTACTTGAAAATCGTCGGCTCTTTTCATGGTTTCCACCTCCAGTTTTTTATTGAATGACTATACCTAACTGTTTTAGTATACGCTCTACAAAGTCTGTAGTTGCTTTACAATCTATTGCTAAAAATTTTATGTCTTCCTTTGTAATACTTTCAATTTTATTAAATTCTATACAATTTTTAATATAGGAGGTCTTTAACTTATCCATATCCACAGCTCTCGCCTTAATCATGGAAGGATGGGATGGCAGTATAATGTTTTCTCCCTGAATCTCTTCATCAGGATTTCCAAACAGAATTTTGATACCGTTGTCCCTTGCAAAGGTTAACTGGGGTTGAATATGCTTTCCTGCCCCTGTATATTCCGTTTCTTGCACAACGATAATCTGATCCTGATCCATTTCTTGAGCCATAGCAAAGGCTGCTGCTAAGGAGGTATTGCCTGCTGGTCCTCTTTCAAGACCTTCAAGTTGAGCTAAGGCTTCAGTTATATAGAAGACTTCTCCTTGGTTTACAAGAACATAACGATCCATATATCTTAGTGGTCTTGCAGCAGACCTTGGAACATCTGAACGATCTGGCCATGTTGAAAAAGGTATGCCGAAGCCCGTATGCCCGGTTGTAAAGGATTTCTTATTAAAATGGGTGTCACTGGCCATGTGGAGACCCTTAAGGTTTACGCTGGCCCCTACAATTTGAACATCTTCTGCTCCAGCCTTCTTTAATCCCCTAGCTGTTCCTGTTAAGTTACCACCACCGGCATTGGTACATACCACTACATCAGGATCTTTACCTTCTCTTTCTCGAAATTGCATAGATAGCTCATAGCCTAAGGTTTCTACCCCTGCAATACCAAAGGGAGTATATAAAGAAGCATTAAAGTATCCTGTTTCCTCTAATAGTTTTAGGAAACTGTAGAATAGCTCTGGTCCTACTGTTAATTGGATAACCTCTGCTCCAAAGGCTTCACACTTTCTTGCCTTTTCAATAATTTCTGGCTGTCCTTTCCCAGTGCTGTCATAGCATTCCTGAATAATAATACACTTTAGTCCCCTCATAGCGGCTTGACTGGCTACAGCTGCCCCATAGTTACCGCTGGTGGCAGCTATAACCCCCTTATAGCCTAGTCTTTTGGCATGGTATACAGCGTTGGCAGCTCTTCTTGCTTTAAAGCTTCCTGAAGGGTTAGAGGCTTCATCCTTAATAAATATTCTTGCACCCTTCCCCTCTGGTGCTAATTTTCTTGCTAAAGCTGTTAGATTTTTAAGTTCAAGAAGAGGAGTATTACCTACACCTGTTTCCCCTTGAATCTGTTGCATCTCCTGTAGTGTGTATCCGGTTTCTCTCATCATTCTTTCATAGTCAAAAGAAATCCTGCCGGACTCAAAGACAGCGTAATCAAT
This sequence comes from Natronincola ferrireducens, assembly GCF_900100845.1. Taxonomy (NCBI): domain Bacteria; kingdom Bacillati; phylum Bacillota; class Clostridia; order Peptostreptococcales; family Natronincolaceae; genus Natronincola; species Natronincola ferrireducens. The sequence goes on from NZ_FNFP01000002.1 coordinate 427,248, forward strand.
ACCTACTGCCTTCTTCATAATTTCACTTCGTCGCGCCATTACTGCCTCATAGCTATAATCTTTATTCATGATCCCCACCTCCCCATAGGATTTCTTTTAATTGAATACCTATTTGCAGAAGTTCAGGAATGAACTTACCAAAGTCATGCTCGTAATATGGGTTGGCCTCTACTAAAGTTCCTACTGCTGTTCTATTTGTAATGGTCTTTACTTCTACTGTATCACCTATGTTAGCGTCTTCAAGCAAAAATCCTTTTGTCCACATCTCTAATGGCACTTTCTTTGTATCCTCTGGTATTTGAGGTGCTCTTTTTTCTGGTTTTAGTAAAATATCATGAATTTTAACCCATGTACCTTTTTCTACTCTCATTTTTATCCCCTACCTTTGTACTAAATCTCTCATGTCACCCATAATAGCTCTTGGTACTGGTAAATCTATCATTGTCTTTAAGCCAGGCAATGCATTAATTACATGGGGAATCATATTGACACACATAGCTATTGTTCCTAAACCCCCCTCAACTTCAGGCTTAATAGACATATTTACTTCTGGAGTACCCTTAATAGTTATATAGTCACCTGTAAATGTTCCTTCCATTTCAGGTTCGATTTGTTGTGGATGAATCATATTTATTTTTATTTGACCATTGACATAGCCTTGTCCCGTCATATTTACTCCTGCTACATTACCGGCGGCAGCAAAGCCATAGGGTGCCTTTCTGTCAACAGTAGTAACGATTGGTTTCATTTGTGTTTCAATTTTTTCAATTGGCCAGCCAATAGCATCTCCAATCATCCTAATTGATTCTGCAAATCCAACGTGTCCTGCTAATGTTTTATCTTCTACACCTTTATTAAATTCTTCAACAGTTATACCTACACCTTGTTCCTCCATAACTGCACGACCAAAGGGTGATAGAGAATTGACTCTTTTTGCTTCAATATGTTCAACATCCAGCATACAACCTGTTAAGGTAACTACCAATAGATCCATAATTAAGCCCGGGTTAATACCTGTACCTAAAATACTGACACCATTTTCTTTTGCTAATCTATCCATTTCCTTAGTCAACTCCGGTTCTTGGGCTTGTGGATAAGCCATCTCTTCAGCTGTAGAAATTACATTAATTTTATTTTTTACAATAAGTTTAATTTTTTCAAAAGCTGTTTTGGTGAAGGAGTCTGTTGCCAACAGTGCTATATCCACTGCTCCTTCCTTAGCCACATCTTCAATCCTATTAGAAATAATGACGGGCTTACGTTCTCCTCTTTCTATGCCAAGAACTTCATACATATCCTTACCAACTCTAGCTTTGTTTCTATCACAAACACCTACGATTTCTACCCCTTTTTTGTTTAAAAGCATCTTTGCCATACCACTTCCCATAGCACCGAATCCCCAGATAATGACTCTAATATTTTCCATCTAAATCCCTCCATATTGTTAAAATTGATTTTACCTATTAATTATATATTGCAAGATACTTGCCAAAATTATAAAATTTTCTTAAAAATCCTTCGGTCTATATTTACATATATTGTTCTATTATATAGATTGCCTTCAAAACCGTTATCATTAACGTTAATTAGCTTTATCTACTATGTGAAATCATGTATAACTAATATAGATTTTTATTTCATCCTAGTATTTAAAAAGCAATATACTAAGGACCCTCTATATATAAAAGAGCAAAATTATTTGCATATTTCCGCAAATAATTTTGCTCTTTTAGTCTTGGTTTGCATCAATTCCATATTTTTTTAGCTTATGCTGGAGGGTTTGTCTCTTAATACCTAGTTTATTTGCTGCTTGAGTAATATTGCCATTGTAATAGGCCATTGTGCTGATGATATACTGTTCTTCTATTGAATGAAGTACTTCTGGCAGTGATTTATTAGTCTCTAAGGATACAAGGGTATCCTGTTGATTATTTTTACCCTTATGAATAACAATATATTCCGGAAAAAAATCTCTACTTAGTATATGTTCATCTTGGATAAAGTTCATTGCTCCTTCAATCAGGTTTTCTAGTTCCCTGACATTTCCAGGCCATTCATAGCAAAGAAAGTCTTCTTTTACCTCTTCCGATAGCATCCATACTTGTTTATGGAGTTGGCTATTATATTTTTTAATGAAATAGTCTGTTAAAATTTCAATATCTTCTTTTCTTTCCCACAGGCTAGGTATATTAATACTAACTACCCTTAATCTATAATATAAATCCCTTCGAAATCCCCCTTTTTCTACCATATCTATTAGTTTTTTATTTGTTGTAGCAATAATCCTGACATCTATAGGAATATCCTTTAAGCCCCCTATTCTCCTCACATACCCTTCCTGTAATACCCTCAATAGTTTTGCCTGTAGCTGTAAATCCATAGAGTTAATCTCATCTAGTAATATGGTTCCTCCCGAAGCCTGTTCAAAAATTCCTGGTCTGTCGATAGCGCCTGTAAAACTTCCCTTTGTAGTTCCAAATAAGATTCCCTCTAATAAGCTTTCCGGTAATGCAGCACAGTTTTGTGCTATAAAGGGTTTATTATGTCGCTGGCTATGATAATGAATACTTTGAGCAAATAATTCTTTCCCTGTTCCTGTTTCTCCATAAATTAAGATGGTAGAGGAGGAATTAGCAGCTCTCCTGGCTAGTTGCACTGCCTTGATAAAGACTGGACTTTTTCCTATCAAATCTTCGAAGGTATAATTTTTTATTTTATTCATTTTTAAGAGGGGTCTAGATAATTCTTGATGTAATCGCATAATTTCATCAGATAAATTTTTAAATTTAGTAATATTCTTTGCTATTTCTAGAGCTCCTATTTTTTCATTTTCATAATAAAGGGGTATAGTGGTGCTAATGGTGCTAATTTGTTTGCGTTGATTATTTAGATAAGACTGGCTTTTGTTTATAATAGGCTTTTCAGTTTTTAATACCTTTAATAATGTACTGGTTTCTTGGTTAAGACTGGGAAATACATCTAAAAGACTTTCACCTAAAACCTCCTCTATAGGCATTCCTTCTAGCTCTGCCATGGCTTCATTGTATACAATAGTAACACCTTCATTATTAATAACATGTATACCTTCATCAATGGACCGCAAAATTTTTTGCAGTATTACCATAAGCATTCTTTTTGTAATTATATTAACCCCCACCTTTCCTTTGACCTTTATTTAATTATATCAATTTCATAGGCAAACCTCCATATTCCCACAGAAAAAGAGGAAGGGATTCTTCCTCTTTTTCTATTTTAAAAATTAATTAGTCGTATAGTTTAAACTCACTACAAAGCTCTGTAACCATTTGAGAAACTTCTTTAATCTTATCAGGATTGGAGATAATAGTGTCCATCATTTCTGCAATTTTAATCATGTCTTTTTCCTCCATTCCCCTTGTTGTTACAGCTGGTGTGCCAATTCTTATTCCACTGGTAACGAAGGGACTTTCAGGATCAAATGGTATAGTATTCTTATTTACTGTTATGCCTACCTCATCCAACAGCTTTTCTGCATCTTTTCCTGTAATATTTTTATTTCTCAGGTCAATCAATAAAAGGTGATTGTCAGTACCTCCTGATACTAAATTAAAGCCTCTTTTTTCTAGTTCTTCTCCTAATATTTTAGCATTTTGAACAACCTTTTGTTGATAGGCTTTAAATTCATCCGTCAGTGCTTCCTTAAAAGCCACTGCTTTAGCTGCAATAACGTGCATTAAGGGTCCTCCTTGTATACCAGGAAAAATTGCTTTATCAATCATTTTCCCATATTTTTCTTTACAAAGGATAGCTCCCCCCCTTGGTCCCCTCAGGGTTTTATGGGTTGTTGTCGTTACGAAATCCGCATAATCACAAGGATTCTCATGGAGATTAGCTGCTACTAGTCCAGCAATATGAGCCATATCTACCATAAGATATGCGCCTATCTCATCTGCAATTTCTTTGAATTTTTTAAAATTTATTTTTCTAGGATATGCACTAGCACCTGCCACAATCAGCTTTGGTTTTTCTTCCTGAGCAATCCTTCTGACTTCTTCATAATCAATTAATTGATTATGTTGGTCTACTCCATAATCTACAAAATTATAATATACTCCTGAAATATTTACTGGACTTCCATGGGTTAGATGTCCCCCATGGGACAAATTCATTCCTAATACTTTATCTCCAGGTTTTAAAATAGCAAAATATACTCCTAAATTTGCATTTGCTCCTGAATGGGGTTGTACATTGGCATATTCCGCACTAAATAATTGTTTTAGTCTATCTCTAGCTAAATTCTCTGCTACGTCTACTTCCTCGCAGCCTCCATAGTATCTTTTCCCTGGATATCCTTCTGCATACTTATTTGTTAAGTAACTGCCCATCGTCTCCATTACTGCAGTAGAAGCAAAGTTCTCCGAAGCAATTAGTTCAATATTTCCTTCTTGTCGTTTTTTTTCTTTTTCAATAACTTCTAGGATTTCTGGATCTATCTTTTTTAAAATGTCAAAGTTCATATGCAATTCTCCCTTCATTTGTAAGATTTTTTTTCTAATTTTATTATAGATTTATTAAACATATTTTACAATATTTTGCTAATAATCACATACTTATATTAGCATAACCTGTTAAAGTAGTTTTTAATATATTTTTATCAATAAATTTATTACTATAGTATAAAATATTTGGTATAATGATAGTATTTTGTAGATAAGATAACTAATCCCATAATATTCTAATAAAGATTAGCTATAAAATAATCTAGAAAGGAAAATGTATAATGAACTTCAAGGGATTTTTATTATACAAGGTGACATTATGATTTATACAAATAGAAAAAAGATTCTTGTATTAGCCCTTTATGCAGGAGAAATTATTTTAAAAAATGGTGGTGAAACCTATCGAGTTGAGGATACTATAATGAGAATATGTAAATCTAGGGGTTTCTCTTATGTTGATTCCTATGTAACACCTACAGGTATTTTTGTTTCTGTTGACAATAAAAGCGAAAACCAAGATGAAATTTTATCTTATGTTAAGCGAATCAAGTCCAGAACCATTAATTTAAATAAGGTTGCCAAAGTCAATGATTTTTCTAGAAGATTTGTTGAAACTGATATAGGCGTGGAGGAGGGTATAAAAATTTTAAAGAGCATCGATTATTTACTACCTTATCCTTACTATATCCATGCCATATTTGGGGGTCTTGCAAGTGGTTTTTTTGCACTACTGTTTGGGGCAAATTTTTTAGAGTTTCTTAGTGCTTTTCTCACTAGTATTTTAGTAACCTATACATTAAAATTTTTAGATAGCATTGAATTTCCCCCATTTCTTACACATATTTCTGCAGGTGCTGTAGCTGCTATTATGGCTATTTTATTATCTTTGCTACACCCCCTTATTAATATCGACAAGGTTATTATTGGAGCCATCATGGTGATGGTGCCTGGTGTAGCAATAACAAATGCTGTCCGAGACTCTATTGCCGGTGATTTGGTGGCAGGTTTATCTAGAGCTGCAGAAGCTCTAATTATTGCAACTTCTATTGCCTTTGGTGTAGGATTTATTCTAAGACTTTGGTTATTTATCACAGGAGGTACTTTATTATGATGTATATTAATAATTTTATCTATGCTTTTATTTGTACAGTAGGGTTTGCTATTCTCTTTAATGTGCCAAAAACTTCCTTAATCAAATCTGGCTTTGGGGGAGCCTTGGGATGGACTGTTTTTCTATTTATAAATAATTATTTTGAATCTATTGTTGTTTCTACCTTTATTGCTTCTTTTATTATAGCTTTGATAGGAGAATTTTTTGCAATTGTAGATAAAATGCCTCTTACGGTTTATATTATACCTGGTATTGTCCCTTTGGTTCCTGGATTTGGACTTTACTATACAATGCTCTCCATTTTAGAAAAAAACTATGAATTGGCTATCAATTATGGAAGTGAATCTATGTTAATTGCTATTGCTATAGGTGGAGCTTTAACAATCGTCTTATCCTTAAGCTCTTATCGAAAACAGAAAAAGAAGATCTAAAAATTTAGATCTTCTCTTGATTCACTCTTTATAGGTGACTGACACCCATTAACAGATTAGTCATCTACTTTTCGGTCATCTCATTATTAACAATAGCTGTAATGACAGGAATATATTTCGTATTAGATTTCCTGTCTTTTTCCTTTTTCTTAATACCAACAAAGGTTAATGCCATAAATATAAAGCCCATTAAAGCAGGATAAATGTCGTTTTCTCCACTTCCTAAAGCAGTTAATAGGGTACTAGTCAGTACAACACCTATAATTAATGCCGTCAAAGGGATAATATATACAATAAAGGCAGCTGCTAGAAGGTTTTGTTCTTCCATACTTACTTCTACTCTTTGTCCAACCTGTGCATTTGCTTTATTTATTGCTTCTATCTCCATTTTCATATCTTCTTTCCCCATCTTGCAAGCGTTACAACTACCACAACTTGAATGTCGCTCCATTAAGATCTTTGCCATTCCATCATTTACACTAGTAATTACACCACATTGTTTCACGCTATAGCCTCCCTTAAGAAGTATCTTCTACTAACTATATTCCCAATTTATCAAATCTCTAACAACCACTGAAGCAATAATTAACCCTACAGCAGAAGGTACAAAGGCCATACTACCAGGGATTTGATGTCTAACAGTACAGGTTCTATCTTTGTTAGGACAAATACAGTCGGTTTTGCAGTCATTATCAATTATTAGAGGAGTGATTGGTTTTTCTTGTGAGTAGACTACCTTTAAATCCTTAATACCTCTTTTTCTTAACTCTTTACGCATGACCTTTGCTAAGGGACATATAGAGGTTTTATAAATATCTTCTATAATAAATTTTGTAGGATCTAATTTATTGCCTGCTCCCATACTACTAATGATAGGGATATTTCTTTCTTTACAACGGACAACTAAGTCTAGTTTTGCTGTAACCATATCAATTGCATCAATTACATAATCATAATCCTGACACAACAATCTTTCTGCGGTTTCGCTGTTATAAAGCTCCTTATAGGTTATAACCTCTGCTTTAGGATTGATATCCTGAATCCTTTCCTTCATTACTTCTACCTTTGCCTTTCCCACTGTTGATCGGGTGGCATGAATCTGTCTATTTATATTAGTTAAGCATATATCATCATCATCGACTAAAACAAATTTTCCAACTCCAGTTCGAGCTAAAGCTTCTACTGCAAAGGTGCCTACCCCACCTATGCCAAAAACTGCAACCCTGCTTTCCTTTAATTTATTTAATCCTTCAGTACCAATTAATAATTCTGATCTTGAAAAAGGATGTAATGCCATTTCTTTCCTCCTAGTCTTTAGGTTTTCACACTTTATAGATGATGTATTTTCCAATTTAATCATCTTTTTACTTGGTGGTCTATATAATTTATAATATTACGAACTAAACTCTATATTATATAAATTATTTTTTCCTGTCAACCTTCTCTATAAAAAGCAAAAGAATCCCTATACCTTTAGGAATTCTTTACCAACAAATGTTACCCACCATGCCGTGATTCGATTGTTTTGAAACCTGCTAAGCAGGTGGGTGTTCAGTTATTTATTTCATAAGTCCTTACTAAAAAAAGGCATTTATTACGTAAATAAACAAGAATCTCCCAATGTAATTGTGTTGGCTCAAAACGTTATCGAATTCACGCACACAGCAGGTATTTAATATTATAATAGCATATTTTTTAGAATATTTCAATTAACGATTGGTTTATTAGTATAATTTTCATTTGCTTCAACTATATGGATTATACTTTAATTTTTATTAGTCACAAGTATTAATACTTATAACTATAGTTATAGTATGTACTATTTTGTGTGAAAATATGATAGTATATTTGTATTTTTATTATATAAAAAGAACCCTATTATTAGGATTCTTTTGTGGTAATTGATTGGATATTTAGTTCCTTGAGTTGTTTTTCGTCTGCATAGGATGGGGCATTGGTTAGTGGACAGGTTGCATTTTGAGTCTTTGGAAAAGCAATAACTTGGCGTATGTTATCTTCTTTAAGTAGAAGCATTACTAGTCTATCTAGGCCAAAGGCTATACCGCCATGGGGTGGTGTGCCATATTTAAAGGCTTCTAATAAAAAGCCAAACTTTTCCCATGCTTCTTCTTGACTAAATCCTAAAACTTCAAACATTTTTTGTTGAAGCTGAGAGGAGAAAATTCTAATACTTCCCCCACCTATTTCATGTCCATTTAGTACAATATCATAGGCCTTTGCCCTCACCTTTTCTGGTGTTGTTTCCAGCATATCAATATCTTCATCCATAGGGGCAGTAAATGGATGATGCTTTGCAACATATCTATTATCTTCCTCATCATATTCTAATAAAGGGAATTCAGTTACCCATAGGAGCTTATATTCATTGCGGTCTAATAAATCTAATCGTTTTGCCGCCTCTAGTCTTAAATGTCCTAATGCATCATATACAACCTGAAGTTTATCTGCAACAAATAATAATAGATCCCCAGCTTGTCCATTGGTTAATTGTAGTATATCCTTTAATTCTGCCTCAGAAAAGAACTTAGCGATAGGAGATGTTATCCCTTCATCAGTAACTTTCATCCAAGCTAGTCCCTTAGCACCATAGGTTTTCGCAATTTCCTCAAGGCTAGTAATGTCTTTTCTGCTAAATTTATCTCCATAGCCATTGATGTTGATTGTTTTAACAAAACCACCATGCTGAAGGGTTTCTGTAAACACTTTAAAGCCAGAATCCTTTACTGCTTGAGAAACATCCACTAATTCAAATCCAAATCTAGTATCTGGTTTATCAGAACCATAGCGTTCCATAGCTTCTTCATAGCTCAATCTTTCTATTGGTAATTGAATATCAATATCTAATGCATCTTTAAAAACTTTTTTTAACAATCTTTCATTCACAGCTAGAACGTCTTCTATATCAACAAAGGACATTTCACAATCTATTTGTGTAAATTCTGGTTGTCGGTCTGCCCTTAAATCCTCATCTCTAAAGCATTTAACAATTTGAAAATATTTTTCCATACCAGAAACCATTAACAATTGTTTAAATAATTGAGGGGATTGGGGTAAAGCGAAGAACTTACCAGGATTAACTCTACTTGGAACTAAATAATCTCTAGCGCCTTCTGGTGTTGTTTTGGTTAACATGGGTGTTTCAACTTCTATAAATCCCTCTTGGGATAAAAAATTTCTCACGATATTAGCTACCTTAGATCGAAAAATTAGGTTGTATTGCATAGAGGATTTTCTTAAATCTAAGTATCTATATTTTAATCTTAGGTTTTCTGAAACATCATCATCATCCTTAATATATATAGGTGTTGTCTCAGCTGTGTTTAAGATTTGTAAAGATTCTGCAAATATTTCTATCTCTCCAGTAGGTATATTGGGATTGATGGATTGTCTTTTATAGATCTTTCCCCTTACAGCAATTACATATTCACTTCCCAATTCCTCAGCCATTTCAAAAGCCTCTAATGATATATCTTTGTCAAACACAATTTGTACTAAACCTGACCTGTCTCTTAGGTCAACGAAAATAAGACCTCCTAGGTCTCTTCTTTTTTGAACCCATCCATTTAAAGATACCTGTTCCCCTATGTTTTGAACCTTTAAGGTTCCACATTCATGGGTTCTTTTTATTAGAATTGATGTCATTCTCCCATCTCCTTATCGAAAAACTTTTTATAATTATGAGAATTACCCTAGTTAAGTGGTTTTTTCTTACGCTCAATCATTTCCTCTGCACGATTTAAATACTGCTCTAAATTTTTGACGTTTGGAACCCGTTCAAGACGGTTTTCTTTAGGAAATACAATTTTCGACACTGCACCTGCACCCATAGCTATAATCGTTTGCTTTTCTTCCATAATTTGTATGTTGTAAATGCATTCGTAGCCGGGTTTAGCATAACCTATATTCTCTAAATTGCCCACCATATGTTTTTGTCTATACATATAGTAAGGTTTTAAGCCCATTTCTCTTGCATATTCTGCAGTAATCTCTAACATTTTCATGATATGATCTTCTTCAATTTTTGTATGATACTGGTCCTCCTTCAGCTTTGATGCATTTTTAATTGCTAAGGTGTGAACAGTTAAGTTGTTGGGAGACAACTTCTTTATCTCCTCCATAGTATGACAAACCATATCTGGATTTTCTCCTGGCAATCCAATAATAATATCCATATTTATATTTTCGAAGCCCACATCTTTAGCTAGTTGATAGGCCTCAACAATTTCTTTTGCAGAGTGTTTTCTACCTATCTTTTGCAGAGTACAATCGTTCATTGTTTGAGGATTGATACTTATTCTTGTAACTCCGCTGTTTTTTAAGAAAACTAGCTTTTTTTTATCAATAGTATCAGGTCGTCCCGCTTCTACAGTAAATTCCTTAAGATTTTTCAGATCAAATGATGCAAAAATTGTATGAAAAAGTTGAAAAAATTCTTCAACCTTTAATGTTGTAGGCGTTCCCCCTCCAATATAAAGGGTTTCCACTTCTTTGCCCATTTTACTTAACATTTCTCCTACCCCTACTATTTCTTGACATAGTGCTTCCACGTATTGGGGAACATATTCTTCAAACTTATTTAGTGGATTTGAAGGAAAGGAGCAATAAACACATCTTGTAGGACAAAAAGGTATGCTTATATATAGGCTTACTTTGTTTTCATCTATTGGATAAACATACTGATGTTCTGTTTTTGCTATCCCTAATAAAAGCAGTGCCTTTTCCTCGACAATAAAATATTCTTCGGTTAAAACCCCAAGAATTTCTTCATCACTTAAATCCTTTTCCATTAATTCGTGGACAATTTTTGTTGGTCTTATGCCCGTTAAAAATCCCCAAGGTAGGTTTTTATCTTTTTCTTTAGTGAGGAGTTGAAACATACTGGATTTAATTGCCTGTTTCGCTTTTTTTCGTGTGTCCAGTATATTATTTTCTAATAAAAAACTAGTTTCTATTTTTTGTTTCTTGCCGCGAAAATTTCCTTCAGTTATGACAGTTCCTCTATTTTCTTCAGTAAGAAATTTGCTTATAATTGTATTTTTTGCAGTTTGTATCATAGTTTCATGAAAAGATTTTTGCAAAGGCTGAATAATTTCAATATCCTCAACTGTATAAAATAGTTTTAATAATTCTTTAACCTCATATTGATAGTCATGACCTATTAGTAGGACTGTAATCATTCTTCTTAACTCCTATTGATAATCTTTTTGCAGCTCCTGCTTGAGTTTGTTTACTTCTTTGCTACTAATGCCTAGTTCTCTAGCCAGCTCCTGTTCTGATAATCCTTGATAATTCATTTCAAGAAAATCCTCAAGTTCAATATTTATGTAGTTTCGGTCCTTTATGCCGTACTTATAATCCTTTTCTTTTCCCATAAAGCAACCTCCTAGAAAATTATTTTAGGTTAGTATTACCTTTATTTTCTAGGAGTATACTTTATCACTTTATCCTTCGGTGTATTGCTAAAAGCTCCGCTTCTTAAGGGGAAGATTAAGCACTACATCCTGGAATTAAATTCCACTACAATTCAGATGCCGTAAAAACTCCCTCTTGATAACCAAACTAAGTGACCACCACCAAAGTTAGAAACCAAACTTTCGGTTGTCTACTTATGAATTAAGTCTCATTTTATAAAGGGATTGGTAGTTTTTTCTATTCCTATTTTACTAGCTGGTCCATGCCCAGGTAAAACAGTAGTATCGTCCTGTAGAATCATTAGTTTTTCTTTGATTGACTGAATGATTTGTTGATGATTACCACCATCTAAATCTGTTCTACCAATGGAATTGGCAAATAAAGTATCTCCAGTCAACAAAATGTTGTCTACATGTATACATATTCCACCTCTAGTATGTCCTGGAGTGTGGATGGTTTTTAAAGTAAGGTCTCCTAATTTTAACACATCTCCATCCTCTAAAAAAGCATCTGCCTCCATTTCAATTTCAGGGCCCCCCATTAAAGCTGAAAAGTTTTTGTTTTTATCCTGTAATAAATATAAATCATCTCTATGGATATAGATGGGAGCATTGGTCTTTTGTTTTAATTCCCTTAATCCACCAATATGATCCCCATGTCCGTGGGTTAATATGATATACTTTAATTGTAATTCGTTGTCTTTAAGTATCTTTACAATTTTATCAGCATCTCCACCGGGGTCTATAACAGCTGCTTCATTTGTTTTATCATCTGCTAAAATATAACAGTTTGCTCCATAAACTCCAACTTCTGTTCTTTCTAAAAACATACTTTATCCCTCCTCTTAAAAAAGTTTTTTGCTATCAAGTAGCATCGTTACTGGCCCGTCATTAATAGAATGTACCATCATATGGGCTTGAAAAACTCCAGTAGCTACTTCTATACCAAGGCTTCTAGCATAGTCTACAAACTCATTATATAAGCCTTCTGCTATTTCAGGTCTTGCTGCTTCTATAAAGCTAGGTCTCCTGCCCTTTCTACAATCACCCATAAGAGTAAACTGAGATACCACCAATAGTTTTCCCCCAGTATCTATAATCGATAGGTTCATTTTTTCATTTTCATCTTCAAATATCCTTAGGTTTCCAATTTTTTCTACCATATATTTTATATCTTCTGATGTATCATCATGACCTACGCCTAGATAAACTAGTAATCCCTGTTTAACTTCCCCTGTTGTTTCGTTATCCACCATCACTTTACCATCACGGATTCTCTGTACAACTGCCCTCATAGTCTCCTCCTTAGTTACGTTATTACTCTGAAAACATCTAATACGCCCTTTACTCGTTTAAACTTTTCCATTAATTTGTTTAAATCTTCAATGCTATTTACCTCTAAAATAAGATTCAATAGAGCTATTTTCTCTTTATTGGTTCGAGCATTTAATACATGTACGGTTACTTTTGTTTCTGATAAAATTTGTGTTAGTTCCGATAAAAGTCCCTTGCGATCTGTTGCCTTTATTTGGATCTCTACTTGGAAGGCAATAGATTTACTGGTATCCCATTCCACATCAATAAATCTTTCTGTAGTTTCGCTATTGTCATATAGATTAGGACAATCTTTTCTATGAATTGAAACGCCTCTACCTCTAGTAATATATCCAATAATTTCATCCCCTGGAACTGGATTGCAGCATCGAGAAAAACGAACCATAATGTTGTCTATTCCTTTAACAGTAACTCCTTGACTTTGTTTGGATTTATTGCGACCATCAGTAGTTCTATTAGAAGCAACAATATCCTTCTCTTGAACTTCTAAGGGCTGAGGATTTTCTTTCTTAATATATTCTTTTATTTTGGGAATTACTTGGGTAAGGGTAATACCACCATATCCTATAGCTGCATACAAATCCTCTTCATTGTTTAAGCTTAATTTCTTTGCAATTGTATTTAACAGCTTCATCTGCAATGCTTCAGTGCTATTTAAACCCTGCCGTTTAACTTCTTTTTCTAGAATTTCCTTACCTCTACTAACGTTTTCTTCTCTACGTTCTTTTTTAAACCATTGTTTGATTTTTGTTTTTGCTTGGGAGCTTTTTACAATTTTTAGCCAATCCCTGCTGGGACCATTGCTGTGACCAGAAGTTAAGATTTCTACAATATTTCCATTTTTAAGTTTATAATCAATTGGTACCATTCGCCCATCTACTTTTGCACCAACACATTTATTGCCTACATCAGAATGTATTTTATATGCAAAATCTACAGGCGTTGCCCCTGTAGGTAAATTAATTACCTTTCCTTTTGGGGTAAAGACAAATACTTCATTGGTAAAAAGATCTACTTTTAAAGACTCCATAAATTCTTTTGGATCCTTTGTCTCCTTTTCCCATTCCAACATCTGTCTTAGCCATGCTAGTTTATCATCAATTTCTATTTTTTCATTGGTTATTTGATTTTCTTTGTACTTCCAGTGGGCTGCAATACCGTATTCAGCAATTTGATGCATTTCATAGGTTCTAATTTGTATCTCAAAAGGTTCCCCTTTAGGCCCAATAACAGTTGTGTGAAGGGATTGATACATATTGGGCTTAGGCATAGCTATATAGTCTTTAAATCTTCCAGGAATGGGTTTCCACATTGTATGGACAACCCCCAATACGCCATAACAATCCTTTACATTATCTACCAATATTCTTATCGCCAAAAAATCAAATATTTCATCAAAGGATTTTCCTTGATAGGTCATTTTACGATAGATACTGTAAAAGTGTTTTGGTCTTCCAGATATTTCATTTTCAATCTCAAACTCGCCTAGATTTATTTTGAGCTGTTTAATAACATTATTGATAAAGTCTTCCCTATCTTTACGTTTTTTTGCAACCTTTTCTACTAATTCGTAATAGCCTTCAGGATCAATATATCTTAAGCAAAGATCCTCCAGTTCCCATTTAATTCTTGATATACCTAGTCGATGGGCAATTGGGGCAAAAATTTCTAGGGTTTCTAAAGCCTTTTCCTTCTTTTTTTCATCTGTTTGATATTTCAAGGTTCGCATATTATGCAATCTATCAGCTAATTTTATAAGAATAACCCTAATATCCTTAGCCATTGCCACAAACATTTTTCGGAGATTTTCTGCTTGTCTTTCTTCTTTTGATTCAAAAGAAAGCCTGGTTAACTTTGTAACCCCTTCCACCAATTCTGCTATCTCTTCGCCAAATGCTTCTTTTATTTTATTATAATCATAGCTTGTATCTTCAATTACATCATGAAGTAAACCTGCTGCAATAGTTGTACTATCCATTTGTAGTTCAACCAAGATTTTTGCTACTTCTAGAGGATGAATAAAGTACCTTTCCCCTGACCTTCTATACTGTCCTGCATGGGAGGCTTCAGAAAAGTTATAAGCTTTAATAATTAGCTCAACATCACATTGAGGGCTATATTCTTCAATCATTGCTATTAAGTTTTCCAACATATTTATATCACCCTCTTCAGTAATATTGTAATTTATCCTTCAGTGTAGTACTCAGACTCCCCAAAACCATTATTTTGCTTTTCTTTTTATTCATCGTAGGTTACTAAAGCTTTTATATTATAATTTGTTAGGAGGTCTCTTCCCTTTAAGAAAGCAAGCTCAATTAAAAAGTTCATGGATACAACTTCTCCTCCCAATTCTTCAATTAATTTGGCAGTCGCTAGTACAGTTCCTCCCGTTGCCAATAAATCATCTAATATAGCTACCTTTTGTCCTGGTTGAATAGCATCTCTATGGATTTCTAATGCATCTGTACCATATTCCAGCTGATATTCATGTCGTATTGTTTCAGCTGGCAGTTTTCCAGGTTTTCTTACCGGTACAAATCCCGCACCTATTTTATAAGCTACTGGAGCACCAGCTAAAAAACCTCTAGATTCTGGACCAACTACAATATCCACATTTAATCCCTCTAATTGTTGGGATAGCTGGTCTATCATATACTTAAATGCTTGTGGATCCTTTAATAAAGTAGTGATATCCTTAAAATTAATTCCCTCTTTTGGAAAGTCTTGTATTTCTCTTATTTTTTTAGCTAAATCCATTACTTTTTCCTCCTTGTATAAAACCTATCCATTTATTTTTAAAATCTATAAAGTCTTTATACAGATTGTTATAATGTCTAAAAGCGTCGAGCTTTTCTATATCCACTTTTTGTGTAACCTTTAGTATTTCAATATAATATTGTTCATCATAAACGTCACATTTAATCAAGTTTCCTTCAATAAAAATATGTATTGCATTTTCAAGGATTTTGGGGTTGATAGCTATGGAAAGTTCTTCATTAATCTTTTCCAGTATTTCTTCTAATTTAGCTTTTTTAAAATGGTAAAATTCTTTTAAAAATTTATATAGTAGGATTAATATGTTTCTTGTGGGTACGATGCTTTTAAGAATTTCTTCATTGTTTTTTTCATCACCTTTTTCATAAAGAAAGGTAATGGGTGCATGCTGGTTTCTATCTATAAGATAGTAATAATCTTTTTCCATAAAAAACATATCGTATACAATAATACTATTATATAGTTTAAATGAAATTTTATCAATATTAGGATTAATAAGAATATGTATTTCCTTATTTTGTGGTTCAAAAGGAATTTCATTGTAAAAAAATTTAACTCTTTTTCTGGTGTTTTTTTCTTGAATCTCAGTAAGGGTTATTAAATGATTAGCCTGGTGAAAAGTGTTGACTAAAATCAATACTTTATCCTGATTCTGTAGTTCCTTAATTATAAATACTTGCTTTTCTTGCGTAGCTTTTACGGGAATGTCCTCTAATTCCCTGTTAGTTATATAATTGTTTTCATTACAAGGTAACTGTAGGGATTTATAATAGCTCTCGATAAATTTTTCGGATACATAACTACCTTTTATTATTTTTAAATCTTTTATATTTAGTTGGATCTTTTTTGTTCCATTAAATTCATTATATTCTGGAGAAAAAATTATACCTACTGTATCATCTCCTGTTAGGACTTTTGCATAGTTTCCTAAATTAAAACCTATGGTATCAAATGTTTTGTTGTCTTCCTGTAGGGACATTTTCAAGTGTTTTCCGTCCACTCCAACAGATTTAATTCCCTTTGGCTTAAGATTTGTGTGGATAAATCTTGGAGCCATATTGGCTAAGCCATAGGGTTCTAATGTTTCTAATTCGCTGATTAACTGGTGATTGATGCTTTCTAGGTTTAACATATCATCGCAGAAAATCTTAGGAACAAGATCATCTTCTAACAGTATTTGGTCAGCAAGTTTATTAATTTCTGTACGAAAGGCTTCTATATTGTCTGTCACTAAAGATAATCCTGCAGCCTGTTCATGTCCACCAAACTTTATAAAAAGATCTTTACATTGGTTTAAAGCATCAAATAAATTAAATCCAGTAATACTTCTTGCTGAACCTTTAGCAGTATCATTTTCTATAGCTAAGATAATTGTTGGCTTGTAATATTTTTCTACGATTCTTGAAGCTACAATGCCAATCACCCCATGATGCCAGTTTTCTTTATAAAGAACTAATACTTTTTCCTCCCGATATTTTGGATTTTCTTCTATCATTTTTATAGCTTCATCCAATATCTCTGCCTCTACTTGTTGTCTGTTGTAATTTTCTTCGTCCAGCATCTTTGCTAGTTTTTTTGCTTCTTCCCTATTTTCTGTTGTAAATAGTCTAACACCTATATCAGCAGAGCCTATTCGACCAGCTGCATTGATTCTAGGGGCTAACCCAAACCCAATATGACTAGCATTTAATTTTTTATCCTTTAAATTGGATATTTCTATTAGAGCTTGTAAACCAATATTGTTGGTTTCCCTCATATAATTAAGACCATTCTTTACAATAATACGGTTTTCATCTAGTAACGGTACAATATCAGCTATGGTGGCGATGGTAGTAATGTCTAAATATTGATAAATTGTGGTTTTGAAAATTTCTTTTGGAGTTAGGGCTTGAATAAGTTTAAAGGCCACGCCACAACCACAGATCATATCATAGGGATAGTGACAATCCTCCTGTTTAGGATTAATAATTGCATAAGCCTTAGGAATAATTCCATGGCACTGGTGATGATCTGTAATAATCATATCTATTCCCAAAGAATTAGCCAGCTCCACCTCTTTAATTGAAGTTATACCACAGTCAACAGTAATAATTAAATCCCCTTTTTTATCGGCAATCTCTTTGATGGCTTGGGGATTAATTCCGTAACCCTCCTCCATTCTATCGGGAATATAGTAGTTTACAGAATATCCTATAGAATAAAAGTATTTTAGCATAATTGAGACGCTAGCCACTCCATCCACATCGTAATCGCCGTATATCCAAATGGCTTGATTATTCTCTACAGCATATTGAATACGTTTTACTGCCTTATCCATATCTTTTAGCAAATATGGATCATATAATTCTTCTAAACTAGGGTGTAAAAAAACCTTTGCTTTACCTAAATTTTTAATGCCTCTGTTTAATAAAAGCTTTGCTGTTGTTGGTTGAATATTTAATCCTTCTACTAAAAGGTCTATTTCCTCTATCTGTTTTTGACTATATAACCAGTTTCTTTTTTCTATTTCCATTGGGCTTCACCTACTAAGTTCAATTTTAAAATGCTTATGTTCTCATTTATTATTTTTATATAATATAGAATTTGGCAAAAATATATTTCTTCTTGATTTCATTTTTTTCGAAGACCACTTAATAGTATTGAAATAATAATTCCTACACCTAAAATGCTTGCTAACAAATATCCGATAATTCCAAAAACCGATACGCCCCACATCATAGGTCCACTAGCATTTTGAATAATGAGAGAGGAGCCCACAATCAAGGCTGAGCTAATTAGACTCAAGGATAATTTGTTGGTCATTTTGCTTAGTTCTCCCTGAAGCTTCTCTATTCCTATTTGTTCCAGCTGAAATTTAATGTCATTGTTTTCTATCTTTTTTAATAGGGTTCTTATTTGCTTTGGCAAGTATTTTATGCTATCCAGTATTTCCTCGGAATAGTCCTTAAATTCACCAGCTAAATTTTTAGGATTATACCGATGGAAATATATTTCCTTTACAAAATCCTTAGCTATGTTGGAAAGGCTAAATTGAGGGTTTAAAAATTTCACGCTTCCTTCTAAGGTAACCATCGCTTTTAACAATACAATAAATTGAGAAGGAAGCTTAATTTTATTGGTATAGGCTACCTCCATTAGTTTTTTTAAAGCCTCTCCTAGGTTTAATTTATTTAAAGGAACATTATAATATAAATTAATTAAAAAAGAAATATCTTCTTTTAATCTTCTTGGATTTGTTTGGGAATCTAAAGCATCTATTTCTATTAATATATTGACTATTTTATCAACATCCCGTCTAGCCGATGCAGTAAATAGGTTGGAGATAAAATTCATAGTACCTTTGTCCAAATAACCTGTGATCCCAAAATCCACAAAGGCTATTTTAGAGGGCCCTACAACAAAAATATTGCCGGGATGGGGGTCACCATGAAAAAATCCATAGATGAAAACTTGTTTTAGAAAGCAGTTGGCACTTATGGTTGCTACTTCCTTTAAATCCCATTTCTTTTCCTTTAAACCCTGCTTGTCTATAATTTTAATACCGTAAACCCTTTCCATCGTTAATACTTTTTTAGATGTGTAATCCCAATAAACTTGTGGTATGTAAATACTGGTATCCTTTTTGAAATAAGCATGGAATTTTTCTGCATTTCTTCCTTCTAAGGAATAGTCTAATTCTTTGGTAATACTTCGGCTAAATTCTTCAACGATCTCTAGTAGATTGTAGGGTTTTTCCTTATCCATATGTTCATCTAAAAGCTTTGCTAGAGTAAATAATATATCTAGGTCTCCTTTAATAATTCTTTGAATAGAGGGTCTCTGGATTTTAACAACAACATTTTCTCCTGTATTTAAAACTGCCTCATAGACTTGACCAATGGATGCTGAGGCAATGGGCTCCCTGTTAAATTCTTTAAAGCAATCTTCTATCCTTAGTTTCATTTCTACTTCAAAAACTTTTTTTGCTTCTTCAAAGGGAAAGGGTTTTACATCATCCTGTAGCTTTGCTAACTGGCTCACCACTTCTTCGGGAAAAATATCCCTTCTTGTGCTTATAATCTGCCCTAGTTTAATAAAGGTAGGACCCAATTCTTCACAGGCCATTCTTAGCTTTTGGCCATGACTCAAATATTCTTTCTGCTGTTTGGGTTTCAATATTAATTTAGGTATATAGCCCTTTTCATTTAGTTTCTGAGCTGCAAATGTAAATCCGTATTTCATCAATACTTCGCCAATTTTTTTATATCGCTTGAGATTTCTATATTTTGTTCCAATTCCAGACATACCATCAACTCCACAAAATTCATTATACTTATTTAATCTAAAAATATTGAAAAATGGTAAAAAAATGGTAATAATACTATTTAGTTGTATTATTACCATTTTTAAAAAACTTATCTTCTTTTCTAATTGTATAGTTATTGTGTATATAGGATATTCATTATAGCTTTACTGTTAACTTGAAGGATAGGAGGTTTTCCTGTTTTGCATTTCTTTAAGCATAACCCAAACTGGTGATGCAATAAAAATAGATGAATAAGTACCACTAAGGACTCCAGCAATTAATGGCAATGCAAATACCTTCACTTGGTCTACTCCGAATAAATACAGTGCTACAATTGTCACCAATGTAGTCAATGATGTATTAATAGAACGAGTAATTGTTTGAGCAATACTGTCATTTGCTACCTGTTGGAAATTAGACTTTTTAATAAATTTCACATTTTCTCTTATTCTATCAAATACTACAATCGTATCATTGATGGAGTACCCTAGTATCGTTAGCATAGCAGCTACAAAAGGGCTGTTGATAGGTATTCTAAAGATAGAATACACTGCTAATACCACTAAAAGGTCATGCAATAGAGCTGTAATCGCAGCTATACCAAATCTCAATTCAAACCTAAAGGTAATATAAATTAACATACCAATAGCTGATATAATCATAGATAAAAACGCTTTGTTTTGAATTTCTCTTCCCACTGTAGGTCCAAATTGATTGGCTATTAAAGGTTCATCTGTTTGTAGATTATATTTTTCTTTAAATTGGTTAAATATTTCAGCTCGAGTACGACTATCTAAGTCTTCTGTAGTTCTAAATTGAACAATAGTTCTATCAGGACCTATGAAGCTGATACTAGCATTAGGATCAAATTGATTAGTGATTTCTCTTATCTCTGCTACTTCCACCTGTTGCTCTAGTTCTATTTCCATTTGGGTTCCCCCAGTAAAATCAATACCTAAGTTGAAGCCCCTTACTAAAGATAGGGCTAAGCCTATAATGATAATAACAGTTGATATGGAAAACCATATTTTTCTATTTTCTATAATCTTCATTTTCTTTCCCCCCTTATGCTCCAAATAGCTTGCTATTTTTTGTTAAGTTCATTCCAATAATTAGTTTTAGTAAAAATCTGGTAATAACAATAGCAGTAAACATACTTACTACAATCCCTATAATTAGAGTAATAGCAAATCCTCTAATAGGGCCTGTCCCAAATTGATACAATACAATTCCTGCAATAAGGGTAGTAATGTTTGAGTCTAAAATTGCTCTTAAAGCCCGCTTAAACCCAGCATCTATGGCTGAACGGACTGTTTTTCCGGCTCTCAACTCTTCTTTAAGTCTTTCAAATATAATAACATTAGCGTCTACCGCCATACCAACTGATAGTATTAAAGCCGCAATACCTGGTAATGTCAAAGTGGCATTTAAAGCAACCAATACTCCTAAAACTAATAGAATAAATATTATTAATGCTATACTCGCTATAAATCCGGGAATTCTATAGTAGATTAACATAAATAATAATACAAGAATAATACCAATTTTAGCAGCGTATATACTTCTCTGCAATGCATTTACACCAAGAGTAGCTGTAATTGTTGAGGTTTCTACCTCTGTTAAATTCACAGGCAAAGCACCACCACGAATTAAGGCAGCTAGTTGGGATGCTGATTCAACGGTGAAGTTACCGCTGATATGGCCTCGTCCATTTGGTATAGTATTATTTACAATAGGACTAGAAATAATTTCATCATCTAAAATAATAAAAATAGGTTCTCCAATATGCTGTGCTGTAGCTTCGGCAAAATTTTTAGTACCTTCACTATCCAATTCGAATTCAACAACAGGGTGAGCTTCTCCACTTATAAAAGTAGCTTCTGCTTTTTTTACGTTTCCTCCTGTTACTACAACTTCTCCCTCAGGAGTGATGAATTGTAATTGGGCAGTCTTTCCAATCATATCCAATGCTTCTTGGGCATTTTCAACTCCTGGCAGCTCAATTCGAATTCTTTTTTCTCCCTCTCTAACAATGGATGGTTCTGTAAGGCCCATAGCATCTACCCTACGTCTAAACACTTCTATTGTTTGGTTAATGGTTTGGTCCAGTTCTCTTCCAGTTTCATCGGTCTCAGCCTCATAAACTACATAAACGCCACCCTTTAAATCTAGACCTTGGTTGATGGCTTCTTGTACAGGTCTTATCCTTACTTCTCCTACCTGAATACCATTAAATGCAGTATAGGTTGTTAAAACTACTAATGCTATGATGACAAAAAATAGCAATGCATTTTTTAATTTCACTTATTATTCCTCCTAACTTTTACATAAGTACCATAAACTTAATTATATATGGTTAAAGTTTATACGTCAATGAATGGGTATCCATTGACATAATAGTGTAATATTATTCTTTGTGCTTTTCTCCATATCTAATATAGGACTCAGCTGATGTTCGTATACCTATTTTTTCTTCCTCTGTTAATTCTCTTACAACCTTTGCTGGAGAGCCTATAGCTAATACTCCCGATGGAATTTTCTTTCCAGGAGGTACTAGGCTACCTGCTCCTATTATTGTTTCCTCTCCAATTTCTGCCCCATCCAATATAATAGTACCCATACCAATTAAAACATTGTTTCCTATCCTGCAGGCATGGATAATAGCACTATGTCCTATAGTAATATTATCTCCTATAATTGTAGGATAAAGGTGACTGATGTGGACAACGGAGCCATCTTGAATATTAGTGCTTTTTCCTATTTTTATATAATTGTCATCTCCCCTGAGGACAGCCTTGTACCAGATACTAGAACCTTCTCCAATAGTTACATCACCAATTATATCTGCTGTTTCTGCTATGAAGCAACTTTCATGGATACTTGGTTTCTTCTCCTTTAAAGCCTTAATCATTTTTACTCCTCCTCCATTAATTTGGCTTGTATTGTTAAAGCACATTCTATACGCTTTTTTTCCATTTCACAGCCAATATTATAGGGCACATAAATATCTTGATTAAAATTATAGGCATTTGCATGACATCCACCACTGCAGTAAAATTTAGCCCAGCACTCCCTACAGGCTTCCTTATTATAAACATGGGCATTTGAAAAATCATCGTACTTAGACTTATCTAATGTATTATCGAGAACGCTACCTAGCTTAAAGCTTTCATTGCCAACAAATTGATGACAAGGATAAAGCTCTCCTTGGGGGGTAACAGCTAAATATTCCGCTCCTGCACCACAGCCTAGTAGTCTTTTAATCACACAGGGGCCTTGGTTTAGATCAATCATAAAATGGAAAAAATTTAAATCTTTGCCTATTTTTTTTCTTTTTATGCATTCTTCGGCTAAATCCTCGTATTCCTTCATAACCCGAGGTAGATCCTCTTCTGTGATTGCATAATCCTGGTCTACTGTAGCCACTACTGGCTCTACAGAAACATGCTTAAAACCTAAATCAGCTAAATGTAAAACATCCTTTGCAAAATCCAAATTGTGTTTAGTAAAAGTTCCTCTGACATAATAGTTTTCATGATTTCTTTTTTCAGCCATCTCTAATAATTTAGGTATAATAATATTATAGGTGCCTTCACCTGTAACAGTATATCGCATATGATCATTTACTTCTTTTCTACCATCTATGCTTAAGACTACATTGTACATATTCTTATTAATGTAATCCATGTTATCTTTGTTAAGCAAAACGCCGTTAGTGGTTATTGTAAATCTTATATTTTTATTATATTCTACTTCCTTCTCACGACCGTAGTCTACAATTTCTTTAATGACATCAAAGTTCATTAAAGGTTCTCCACCAAAAAAATCCACTTCTAAATTTCTTCTATTCCCAGAGTTTTGTAACAAAAAATCAATTGCTTTTTTGCCTACATGTGAGGTCATTAAACTTCTATCCCCTTTAAAATCACCTTGAGATGCAAAACAATATTTACAACGTATATTACAGTCATGGGCTATATGTAAGCATAGGGCTTTTACCACTGTTTTTTTATTTTTAAAAGCTTCGTGCTGTAGATAATTTTCTTTAGAAAATAGTAGACCATTGTCTATTAGGGTATTTATTTCCTTTATACCCTCTATAATTTGCTCTCTACTATACTTGTCCTCTAATAAATCAATGACTTTATCTTCAGGTGTTTGGGGATAATGATCTAATATATCATAAACTAATTGATCAATTACATGAACACCACCGCTATTAACATCTAACAAAATATTTATATTACCTTGTGAAAATTTATGAATCATTCTAATAAGGTGCTCCTTTCTTAGTAATACTATCCATATCTATTTTATATAATTGATTGATAGTATTCAAGAAAAAACAGCAGTGATTAAATACTGCTGCCTTCCTTTATGTATTTGACTTTAATATTATTGATTTTCACATTGTTGATTTGCAACTGTACATGAGGTTTTGCAAGCTGATTGACAGGAGGTTTGACACTCACCACAACCGCCCTTTGCTGCACTTTGAGACAAATTAGCGCTACTTAATGTTTTAATATGCTTCATCTTTCAGACTCCTTTCAAATATAATGTCCGATAAAATTATATCATAATGCTTAGGAAAAAAAAACAATTTATTTTAGATTTATTCCTATCATTCCCCCTATAACCCCTGTGACAATGCCGATTATCACTCTATAATAAACACTAGTATCTATTATATAGTCTGTTATGAAGACTTTGCTAAAAATAATGAGAATAAGAATATAGATTAGACCAATTACAGCCCCTTGAAGCCAACCCCTTTTTTTAGTATGAACTGCTGTATAAATCGATGCATAGGCTATGCTTAATATCATAATAACAGAAGTTAATATAGGAATAATCCCTTCGCCTAAGCTTGTATAGGTAATTAATATACCACTAAGTAAAAACAATATTAAGGATAAAACATATCCTCTAATTAATCCTTTCCCATAAACCCATATATTAAAAGTATCTCCTGTACCCCTGGTAATACTACCCTTCATCATTACACCTCCATCATCATTTTATTAATAAATATGCAGGTGTAGAGTAAATATTCCCTCTTAACTATAAATAATTGTCAAAAATAGGCAAAACAGTGGATCAACCACTGTTTACATTTAGTACAATTATTTATTTGCCTTTGCTTTCATTCATAACATTCCCTACAGCCCATTTAGCAACTGTAAGCTTTGTTTTATCCGCCCCTACTTCAATAGTAATAACATCTTCTTTAATCTTTAAGATACTGCCATAGATTCCACCAATTGTAACAATTTCATCTCCAACTTTAAGGTTGTTACGCATTTCTTTTGTCTTCTTTTCCCTCTTTTGTTGTGGACGAATAATCAAAAAGTAGAAAATAGCTAAGAACCCTAAAGGTATAATCAAACCGGTAAAGTTTTGCATATCTTTCCCCCTCTCCTCTTACTAAGATTACATATTCAACATTTGTCTTAGATTTCCTCTTTTTTGTTTAAATTAATTTTAGTTATCTAAATGGTTTTAAGTGTTTTTATACTGTTAATTTCCCCCAAAACCTCCATCCTATACGTCATAGCCATATTTAACAAAGAAGTTTTTACGGTAATCCAACAGTCTATCCTCCTTAATCGCCTGTCGAATTTCCTCCATAAGCTTCAGTAGGAAATATAGGTTGTGATGGGACATTAATCGAAGTCCTAGGACTTCATTGGCTTTAAATAAATGACGCAAATAAGCCTTTGAGTAGTTTTTACATGTATAACAGTCACACTCTGGATCAAGTCCCGTAAAATCTTCGGTGTGTTTTGCATTTTTAATAACTACTTTTCCATGACTTGTCATAGCGGTTCCATTTCGAGCAATTCTAGTGGGCAGGACACAATCAAACATATCAATTCCTCTTATAACTCCCTCTATCAAACAATCAGGGCTCCCTACCCCCATCAAATATCTAGGTTTATTTTTAGGCATGAAGGGTGTCGTATATTCTAACACTTCATACATTAAAGGCTTTGGTTCTCCTACGCTTAAGCCCCCTACAGCATATCCAGGGAAATCTAGCTCTAATAATTCTTCAGCACTTTGCTTTCTTAAATCTCCATACATACCACCTTGAATAATACCAAAAAGGCTTTGATTCTCTATGTTTTTGTGGGCATCCTTACATCTTTTAGCCCATCTAGTTGTCCGTTCCAATGAATTTTTTACATACTCTCTATCGGCAGGATAAGGAGCACATTCATCGAAAACCATCATGATATCAGAACCTAAGGCATTTTGTATTTCTACAGCCTTTTCAGGGCTAATAAAGTGCTTGGACCCGTCTAAATGGGATCTGAACTCCACTCCTTCCTCGGATATCTTTCTAAGATCTCCTAAACTAAATACTTGGAAGCCTCCACTATCGGTGAGAATTGGTTTGTCCCAATTCATAAACCTATGAAGTCCCCCAGCTTTTTTTACTAATTCATGTCCCGGTCTTAGATATAAATGATAGGTGTTGCTAAGGATAATCTGTGATTTAATGTCCTTGAGTTCTTCTGGTGTCATGGTTTTGACAGTGGCTTGAGTGCCCACTGGCATGAAGATAGGTGTTTCAATTACTCCACGAGCTGTGTGAATCTTACCTAATCTAGCACCACTCTGCTTGCACTCCTTAATTAATTCGTAGGTTAATGCCATAAAATTTCCTGCCTTTCTATTTAATAAACATTGCATCCCCAAAGCTAAAGAAGCGATATTTTTCCTTTACTGCTGTTGTGTAGGCATGCATTGTTTGATTTTTTTCTGCTAAAGCACTGACTAACATGATTAAAGTTGACTCTGGTAAATGAAAATTGGTAATAAGGTTATCTACAACTTTAAATTTATAGCCAGGATAAATAAAGATATCGGTCCAACCACTACCTTCCTTCATTTCTCCTGTAGCATTTGCCGCAGATTCTAAGGTTCTACAGCTAGTAGTCCCTACGGCTATTACTTTGCCACCCTGAATTTTCGTCTCATTAATGATCTTGGCAGCTTCTTCACTAATCATATAATACTCAGAATGCATTTTGTGACTTTCTATATCTTCTACCTTTACAGGTCTAAAGGTTCCTAAACCTACATGAAGGGTAATATAGGCTATTTTTACACCCTTTTTTTCAATTTGTTCCAGTAGTTCCTCTGTAAAATGTAGTCCAGCTGTAGGAGCAGCAGCTGAACCTTTGTTTTTAGAATATACCGTCTGGTAGCGTTCATTATCCTCTAGCGTTTCGGTGATATAGGGAGGCAGTGGCATTTTCCCCAACTGATCTAGAATATCTTCAAAAATTCCATCGTAATCAAACTCTACAATCCTAGAACCCTCTTCTCCAATGGCAATTACTTTCCCTTTAAGTACTCCACCGCCAAAGTTAAATGTAGTACCTATCTTAGCCTTTTTCCCAGGTTTCACTAAGGTCTCCCATGTATCTAGCTTTATTCTCTTTAACAATAAAAATTCTATTTTGCCACCAGTCCCTTCCTTCTCTCCAATTAACCTAGCGGGAAGAACTCTAGTATTATTTAACACAAGACAATCTCCAGCCTTTAAAAAATCAATTATATTATAAAAGAAAGTATGGGTGATTTCACCTGTTGTTTTATCTAATATCATTAATCGAGACTGGTCTCTTTTATCCAGTGGTTTTTGAGCAATTAATTCTTGGGGTAAATCAAAATAAAAGTCTTTTGTCCTCATCAATATTATTCCACCTTTGTACCTTTATAATAATGGGTAAGTATATCTAAATAGCTATAGCCTTCCTCTGCCATCTTTTTTGCTCCCCATTGACTCATACCTAAACCATGTCCAAAACCTTTCCCAACAAACTCAAATACATCCGAAGAAGTTACAGAGGAAACTTGAGAATTTTGTTCTGTACTTCTATAGTTTTTGCCATTATATATTTTTATATTAGAAGTATTTACAATTTGTGTAATTCCAGTTGATGAAACAATAGACTTGTTTGATAAATCAATAGAGTTAATTACACCATTGCTACTGATTACAGCTAGGTCTCCGCTGGTATTTTCACTTTTCCCTCCACCATTTACAGTAAACCATGTGCTTTTTAATTGTGTGTATCCACCTAAAACTCTTCTAGTATGTTCTTTTATCAAAACATAATTTCCTTGTGTTCCATAAATTATTAGTTCTTGGACCCTGCCATATTGAGATACGTTAGTAACTTTTATATCAATAATTTCACCTATATGAACATTTTCATTGCTTAGGAAGTTTCTAATTTGATCTTTTGTAAAGACCACTGTCCATTGGGAGTTTGGGGCTCCTAGAGAAAAGTCATCCTTAACACCTCTAATGTAGGGTGTAACTGCTGACCATACATTTTCACTATTTTCCGTATGGCCCCCACTATTAGAATGATAATAGGCATTGGCTATTTGTCCATTATAGGTTAGAATCCTTGAATGGGTTTCATCTACTGCTCTATTGCTATTTATATGCTCTAAAGCCCCCTGGCCGTTACTATGTCCACCATATACCTGAGATGTTGTGGTATTGCATAAATCAAAACCAAGGTTTCTAAATCTATTTATATTTGATACAGCATAGCTTCTAGCAACCACAGCTTGAGCTTTTAAAGCTTCTAAAGACCATAAAGCTGGCATTTCTCTTGGTACAACACCATATAGGTACTCCTGCAGCGGTAATTTGTTGACAATAGACATATTGCCATTGTTTAATTGGGTATTAGTCAAGCGTTTTGCTGTAATAGCACCCCGATAATATCTACCTTCAACATTTATTAAAGGTACATCTTGCTTAACATGGGCTTCACGGAAATAAATGTTCTCTTGACTATCGAACATAAGTAATGGTTGTCCTGTTGTATCCATTACTTGAACTCTAGTTAGTGATGGAGAAATAACCTTTGTAGTTTGATTAGTGATGTTTTGTATTTCACTGGCATTGGTCTGGGCCTGTTGTTGATCTATGTATAACCCTATAAATACCTTCCAACCACCTTCATAAACTAAATAGGGTTTATCCTTTAAACCGTTAAGGGATTTTATAAAAATAGATGCATCATTTTGACTATTGAATACCTCTCCAATTTGGACATGAAAGGGTCCCTGAAGGTTTGTTATATTGTCGATAGCTCCTGTATATTCTACGAAGGTTCTACCGGAACCCCTATAGTAGGTGTCCTTTCTTAATATAATTTCATTGTGGTCTGCCAGGTTTAGTAGGGTTATAAATTGGTTCTCAGGAAACCTGCCCACTTCAAATCCATGAACAGACTTTAAAAGAAGAGTTGATTTAGCAGTACTATTAAAGAATAAACCTACTTCTATATGTATAGGTATTTTAGATTTATCAAAGGCTAAAGTAGTTTGAATACTGGCTAATATCATAATGGTTATTAATAATAGTGTCAAAAGCAGCTTTCCTTTTCTCATGAAAAATTCATCCCCCTTGTTCAAAAACTTCTACAATTATCTCCTATCGTGTTTATTTCGACAAATGTTAGCATAATTCCTGTTGTGTGTATATCTGTAAAGAATTTGTAATATTACATCATCGTAAGGGGTTCTATCTTCTGAACAACAAATTTAAAATAACTGTTAATAGGATGCTAATAATAATACTGGTTACGAAAGGAAAATAAAAGGTGAAATTACCCCTCTGCAAAAAAATATCTCCAGGTAATTTTCCTAAACCAAATTTGCTTCCTATCAAGAGTAATCCCCCCAATAATAATATCACCATTCCAATAGTGATTAAAATTCTTCCCAAGGATTCCATTTTACAACTACTCCTTTTTATATGGAATATTAAAATGCTTATAAGCCTTGTCAGTTACTACTCTACCTCTAGGTGTTCTATTCATAAATCCTATTTGTAATAAATAGGGTTCATAAACATCTTCTATGGTATTTTTCTCTTCTCCAGTTGAAGCCGCTAAGGTATCTATACCTACAGGTCCGCCATTGAAGTTTTCAATAATTATTTCAATCACTTTCTTGTCTACACTATCTAGGCCTAGTTCATCGATTTCCAGCAATGTTAATGCTTGTTTGGCCACCGTTTCTGTTATTTTGCCATTAGCTCTAACTTCAGCATAGTCCCGTACCCGCTTCAACAGTCTGTTGGCAATTCGAGGGGTTCCTCTGGATCGGGATGCTATTTCTACTGCTCCCTCCACTTCAATGTCTACATTTAAAATATGTGCCGAACGTTTTACAATAGATGTCAATTGTTCAATATTATATAAATCTAATTTGCATATGACGCCAAATCGATCCCGTAAAGGTGATGTTAGCAAACCGGCCCTTGTTGTTGCTCCTATTAGAGTAAATTTACACAAATCCAAGCGAATAGATCTAGCACTGGGACCCTTACCTATAATAATATCTAAAGCGAAATCCTCCATAGCGGGGTATAATATTTCTTCCACACTTCTATTAAGTCGGTGTATTTCATCTATAAATAACACATCGTTTTCCGAAAGGTTCGTTAGTATAGCCGCTAAATCCCCTGGTCTTTCAATGGCAGGACCTGAGGTTATTCGTATGTTGACATTCATTTCATTGGCAATAATATTAGATAAGGTTGTTTTACCTAGTCCTGGGGGACCGTATAAAAGCACATGATCTAATGCTTCTTTTCTAGCAGTGGCCGCCTCAATAAATATCTTTAGCTTTTCTTTTACCTTATCCTGACCTATATAATTTTCCAGTTGTTTAGGCCTTAAACCATTCTCCACCTGATGGTCTTCACTACGTATATTACTTGTTACAATTCTTTCATCATTTTCTGAAAACATTCTTCCATCTCCATTCCTATCTCATTAGCAGCTTTAGGGCTTGTTTAATCATATCCTCCGTCGATAAGTTCTTATCTTTCATGGAATGCAGAACTTTTTCAACCTCCTGCTTACTATAGCCTAAGGCTCCTAAAGCCTCCACAACCTCATAGTGGCTTGCCATATCAATTGACATGTCCTCCTTTTCCATAACAAGGCTGTACTGACTAACTTTATCCTTTAATTCTACAATAATTCTCTCAGCAGTCTTTTTTCCTATGCCTGGGGCCTTAGAAATACTGTTTATATCCTTAGCTAAAATATGGGTTGCTAGTTTTTTAGGAGTATGGGTGGATAGTATGGATACTGCTGCTTTTGGACCTACTTTAGAAACTGATATTAGCTGTTGAAACATATGTAACTCATCTTTTGTAGTAAACCCATATAAGCTCATCTCATCTTCTTTTACTACAAGATAGGTAAAAATTGTAACCGTATCTCCTTTTTGTATACTACTTCCACTATTTAAAGAACTATGGATACGATAACCTATTCCTCCTACTTCAATAATGATTTTATCTAATAATACATCGCTTACTGTTCCCTTTATATATTCATACAATTTAATCCCTCCAAAGTCCTATCTTTATTTTAACCTAAACAAATCTTTAAAATTTCCTGAATGGGCGTGACAAACAGCTACAGCTAATGCATCAGCTACATCATCTGGCTTAGGAATTTTATCTAAATTTAGTATGGTTTTTATCATTTGTTGAACCTGGTGCTTTTCAGCCCTGCCATATCCTACAACCCCTTGTTTAACCTGTAGAGGTGTATATTCAAATATTTCTTTTTCATTGTTTGCGGCTGCCAGTACTGCAACTCCCCGGGCGTGGCCCACTAATAATGCCGTTTTAGCATTGGTATTAAAAAACAACTCCTCCACTGCTATAGCTTCTGGTTTGTATTTTTCTATTAGTTCATTTAATTCTCTATAAATTTTCTTTAAACGTTCTGGTGTAGGGGTTTTGCTGTCTGTTGTAATTGCCCCATAGGAAATGACTTCAAAGCGATTACCTATATAGCTGATAATACCATAGCCCATAATTGCGATTCCTGGGTCGATGCCTAATATAATCATAATTCATTCCTCCAGTCCTACGAAACAAGTTTCACTCTTTTACTCTTTAATTTTTGTCAATAAGTTGTTTGCTATTTCATAGTGTAACACATTATGTAGTAAAAATCGACATTTAGAAGAACAAAAATCACTAGGACTATACTAAAAAAACGACATAATCCTATATTATAATGGACTACATCGTTTTTATGGGTAAGAAGCTTTCTAGTTTTGTTGTATTGAGGAGATTTCCTATAAATTAAATCTCATTTTGCATTTATCAACTACTATAGTCTTCCAATAATTGATAAACCTCAGCTCTAGTTTTTCTAAAAATACCTCTTTTAAGCTTTTCTTGATCTACATGGGGGAGGACGGCAATAGAAATAGGTGTTTTTTCTATTAATATTCTATCTCCCCTCTCATCAATACGATAAATAGCGATATAGCCGTCACTTTCTGTAACAAGATAGGTGTTAAAATACTTAGGGCTTATAGCATCTTTTGTTTGGAATACCACTACTTCATCAGCCGAGAAATTTTCTACATCAAATAATAGATTATTTATTGTTAAATACTCCTGAAATCCTGTTTTATTTAATCCAATCATGGATTCAATGGGTAATAAAGTCTCTTCTAATGTGCTTTGACAAACAGTATAAAAGGTTTTATAAATTATTTTTGTCTCTTCCCCAATATTGTCCTCATAATGAGTTACAGGCCTTTCATCTTCTACCATGTCTATTGTATTTAGGTCCGGCTCTATGTCGTTAAGGTCTACTTCAGTTTCTAGATTTCCCTCTTCAGTAATTGGTGGTGGTTGATTTCCTGGAGGTGTTATTCGATAATATCCTATGAAAAATCCTGCAAAAATAAAACTAAAGGCTAGCAAAATAAAAATCATTTTAAAGGGAAATTTTTTTCTTCTTGTAAACATAAAATAACCTCCTTCTCTATCTAGGAGGTTATTTTATCCAATTTTTTTAAAATTATACTTTTACCAGTTAACTTGATAATTTTCATGTATGATTCTTTTTATACTGATACATACTAATAAAGAAATTTATTTATAATATAGCGAGGAGTTGAGGAATTGGACAGATTAGCTCTTATTCTAGTTATAATAGGCGCCCTAAACTGGGGACTTATAGGCTTATTTCAGTTTGATTTGGTAGCCTCTTTATTTGGTGGCCAATCTGCTTTATTAAGTCGGGCTGTCTATACATTAGTTGGAATTGCAGGTGCCTATTGTATTAGTCTATTGTTTAGAGAACGAACAACAACAAAAGAATAGTCATAAAATTTTAAAAGGAAATATTTGAAGTTGGCAAACCCACAAGCAAAAACTTGTGGGTTTGTCAATAATCTGAAGATAATACTTTTTTAGTACTGTCTTTTTTTTAAAAAACATGAAAATATTATATATTGTCCACCTACTAAAAGAGTTTAAGAGCATTGAACATTAGAATATTTTTTGTTAATATATAGAAAAATGGAGGTGGATTTATGAGCCAATTAGATTTTATTTATAAAAGACATAGTGTAAGAAAATTTAAGGATGTTATCATACCCCAAGAAGATATTTTAGAAATTATTAAAGCTGCTACATATGCTCCTTCTGGTAAGAACATGCAAAATTGGCATTTTGTTGTAGTAAAAAATTCAACCAAAATCCAAGAGGTGGCAAAAATTATTTATGATAAAACCCATGAAATTGCCAGCTATACAGATGATGAGGATTCAAAAAAGAATCTTCTAAAATTTATACATTATCATACCTTTTTTAAGGATGCTCCTGTGTTAATCTTAATATTTGCTGGTCCTTACGTCAGTGCAGCCTACGATATTTTAAAGGCTGTAGGCAAAGAAGTTGAAGCTAATGGGATTGCCATGGCTAACTCAGGAATCCAAAATATAGGTGCAGCTATGGAAAATTTATTACTGGCAGCAGCTAACAAGGGCTATGGTACTTGCTGGATGACAGGACCAAACTATGCTGCTAAAGAAATCCAAACTGCAGTGAATTTTAAAAAAGAAGGTTATTATCTAGCAGCTATGACACCTCTAGGAGTTCCAGAGGAAAGTGAGCTTACTAGTCCCCCAAGAAAACCTTTAGATGAAGTGTTAACGATAATAGAATAAGCGTAGCCTTTGGCTACGCTTTATTGCATTTCCCACAATATCCATATATCTCTAGTTTGTGATCTGTAGGTATAAAGTCGGATATCTGATTTATGGATTTATTTATTTCTTCCATGGGACAATATGTAGTGGTTTCAGTGCAACCACACTTTAAACAAATTAAATGATGATGATGATCATCTAGGTTTAGTTCATAACTATTTACACCATTATCTAAGTTAACACGTTTTATCAAGTCAGTATTCAACAGTACCTCTAAATTTCTATAAACAGTTGAAAAATTTAAAGAATGGTTATTTTTGCTGACAAGCTCATAAACCTCCGCAGCTGTTAATAGATGTTTTTGTGAGTTTAAAAACACATTTAAAATTGCTTTTCTCTGGGTGGTTATCTTGTAACCCTTTTTCTTAAGTAATATTTCTAATGCTTCCCTCAATAAAATCCTCTCCTAGAATTACTGGGGTATATAATTGGCGGGAGTACGTGGGAATCGAACCCACCCAAGAGGCTACTAACCCCTCGAACTGGTTTTGAAGACCAGAGGGCACACCAGCACCCATCTACTCCCATTATAAAAATAAGTGTTAATTATGTTATGACTAGTGTATTATAGCACATTATTTTTAATATGACAAGGATACTATTAACAAAATTTCCCACATGGGAATTTTTAACACTGTCCTTTTATTAATACAATGTCCTTCTATCCTCTAATCGTTTTGTGACCCTATTGTTATCAAAATATTCAAGTAATGCAACAGCATATTTTCTACTGGTATTTAATAAATCCCTAAACTCTGCTAAGGATATACTTCCATGCTTCTCAATATATTGAATTAATAGATCTTTTGATTTTTGATAAGCTTTCTCATGTAACACAATATCACTGCTGATTTTCATCAATTCCTTCGCCATCATAGACTCTAACACCTGTTCTATTTCCTGTTTTTTAAATTCCATAGACTTTATTACATCCTCTAACCTAGGGGTAGCGAAGGGTTCTTTCAAATAATTTTCTTCTAGTATAGATTTAATTTGAATCTGTGCTTTATTAAAGGAAATTTCAAAATCATATAAAGCAATATACTTTCCTAAAACCTTGATGATTTCATCCTTCTCAAGTAACGCTAATAAAGCATCTCCAGATTTACCAGCATTGTTAGGTATTAATTTTCCTTTGAACTCTTCTTTCATCATTCCTTGCCTCAAGGGGTTACTTTTATGATATTCCTTTAATAACCCTAAGGCTTTTTCTTTTATTTCTGTATAATAGCTTTGATGTAATACATTTGTATTATTTAGGAGCAACACTCTATTCACTGCTACTAGATGGGTAACTAGCTTTTTCACTTCATCGATTTGTTGAACCGTTGTCTTTGCAAGATAAGCAGCATCTGGAAACTGATTGCTATATCTTTCTATATGTTTCTCTAAAATATCCTCAGGGGTTCCTTTTTCTTTAATAGCTAACTCTTGTATAACTCTTTTATCAAACCTTTTATGTTTTTGAGGGTTATTGTCAATAACAATGGCACCGCCAATTGTTTCTATAGGGGAATAAAATCTCACTACAATATGATCTCCTTTTTTTACAGCAATAGATTCCTCCAGTCTAAGCTGCACAAAATCACTTTCTCCAGGGGAAAGTTCTTGCTTTTCCAGCAGCATAATTCTTCCAAAGATTTCTGTTGAACCATGATATAATCTAACCCTGTCTCTATTTTGTATGACTCTTGAAACATCCTTTAATGTCTTTATTCTTACGTCTATCATCATGGTGGTTTCCATAGAATTGACTTGAGCTAGAACGTATCCCCTCTCAATATCTTCTTTTTTTATATTGGCTAGATTAATGGCCACCCTCTGACCAGCATAAGCAGTCTCTACAGAGTTGCCATGGACTTGTATGTTTCTAATCCTAACTTTAATTTTTTGAGGTAATATTTCTAAAGTATCTTCAACAGTTATTTTGCCTTCTACCAAAGTTCCTGTAACAACTGTACCAAAACCTGTAATGGTAAATACCCTATCGATAGGCATTCTTACAGGTGCATTTATATTTCTACTTTCTGTTTCATCGGTTAACTGATCAATGATAGTTATCAGTTCTTTAATACCTGTCCCCCCAACAGAATCCACCACCATCATTTTTGCATTTTCTAAAAAAGTGGATTTTACCTTTTGTCTTATATCTTCTTTAATTAATTGTAACCACTCTTCATCTACTAAACTTTCCTTAGTAATAACGATAATACCTTTTTTGATATTTAACAGAGATAAGATGTCTAAATGTTCTTTTGTTTGAGGCATGACCCCTTCATCAGCAGCAACTACTAGTAGAACAATGTCCATACCCCCTACACCAGCTAGCATATGTTTAATAAATTTCTCGTGTCCAGGCACATCTATAATTCCTGCTCTTCTGCCACTGGGTAAATCAAAGTGAGTGAATCCTAATTCAATAGAAATACCCCTTTTCTTTTCTTCTTTTAATCTATCGGTACTGCGACCTGTTAAAGCCTTTATCAGTGTTGTCTTTCCGTGGTCGATATGTCCTGCTGTCCCTATAACTATATTTTTCAATTAAGACCACCCCTTTATTTCGTAGTAATATCTCTAAGTCCTTCGTTAATAATATGATAGTCTGCTTCTTTAAGGGTCCGTAAATCTAGCACTATCTGATCATCTTGAATTCTTGTGATAATGGGTATAGTATAAGTTCTTAGCTTTTCTTCAAGCTTTGATACACTCATACTATTAGGCTTTACAGTAATTACCTTGGTAGGAAGCTTTGCTAATGGTAAAGAGCCACCCCCTACCTGTGAAAAATCATCCTTAATTTCTAATTGGAAATTCGAATTATTTGTCAATAGAATATCGTAAAGCTTTTGGGCTTCATCCTGTAGAAAGTCCAGTGATTTTGTTAGCATTTTTAAGGTTGGTATGCTACTAATCATTTTTTCTTCATCCAATAAATACAGTTTTAATGTAGCTTCTAACGCTACCATTGTTAACTTGTCTATTCTAAATGCTCTTGTTAATGGATTTTTTTTCATTTCATCAATCCATTTTTTCTTTCCCACGATAATACCTGCTTGCGGTCCACCCAAGAGCTTATCTCCACTGAAGGTAACAATATCTACCCCTGAGGCTACACTTTCTTGAACAGTTGGTTCATAGGTTAATCCATATTTTTGTAAATCTACTAAAACACCACTTCCCAGATCTTCAATAACAGGTATGCCACTTTTATTGCCTAATGCTACTAAGTCCTTTAAGGCTACCTCTTTTGTGAAACCTAAAATTTTGTAATTGCTTGTATGAACCTTTAATAAAGCCGATGTATCTTCCCCTATTGCTTTTTCATAATCCCATAGATGAGTTTTATTGGTGGTTCCAACATCTACAAGCTTTGCTCCACTTTGTTCCATAACATCAGGAACTCTAAAGGCCCCCCCTATTTCAACTAGTTCTCCTCTTGAAACTACCACCTCTCTGTCTTTGGCCATCGTACTTAACACCAGCATAACTGCTGCAGCATTGTTATTAACCACCAATGCTTCTTCAGCACCAGTTATATGTTTTATGATATCTACAACATGGCTATAACGACTACCTCTTTTGCCAGTTGCTATATCTAACTCTAGGTTTGAATAGCTAGATGCTACTGTCCATACTTGATCTTTTATTTCATCACTTAAAAGGGATCTTCCTAAATTTGTATGTAAAACAACACCAGTTCCATTGATTACTTGTCTTAAATTCATTGCCATAAATTTTTTGCTTTCTATAACAATATTTTTAATTAATTTGTTGATATCTATATAAATCTTAGCTAGGTCATCATCCTTCATATTTAAGATTTCCGTTCTATAACTTTGTAAAGAGCTTCTAGTATTGTTTACTACAACTGTTCTTGGAATCTCCTCAATAAGTTTTTGTATATCTTCATGATTCAATAATTGATCTACCGAGGGTAAGCTACTCAATATGGATTTCTTTTTCATCTTTTATCTCTCCTCAAAAGCCAATATTTTCTAAAGTATAACATATTCTTTATTATAATATACTCCCCCTAAAAACTCCAATTTTGTTAATGGGTGCACAATATTCTAAATTGTCTTAATATTTGTTCCATTGTTTAAATAAATATGTTACAATTTAATTGAATTTAATTGTTAATATAATGATAGTAGTTGTTCTATTTTTTAAGCAGTATTAAATATAATATTAAATATAATAGGATTATCATTAATTTGTTTTTATTACATAGATTATCTTTTATATTTTAATATATTAAAAATAAATTGGAGGTGATGATTAAAAGTTTAAGTTTGATACATTAAATCCTTAATAAATTATTAAGAAAAGGGGGTTTTTTATGTTAGGTTTCGTAAACACTATTGAAAGCATTAACAGCACTATTAATGGTCTTGTATGGGGTCCTTATATGTTGGTCCTTCTTGTAGGTACTGGAATTTATTTCTCTTTTAAAACAAATTTCCTTCAAATTCGTAAATTCGGCTTTACAATGAAAGAAACTTTAATGAAAATCTTTGAAAAACCTGAAGCATCTGAAACAGAAGGAGATATTACTCCTTTTCAGGCTTTAGCAACTGCGCTGGCAGCTACTATTGGTACTGGTAATATTGCAGGGGTTGCTACAGCTATTGCCCTTGGTGGACCTGGTGCCATCTTCTGGATGTGGATTTCTGCCTTCTTTGGTATGATGACGAAATTTGCAGAGGTTGTACTGGCTATCAAATACCGCGAAAAAAATGCAGAGGACAGCTGGGTTGGTGGACCTATGTACTACATTGAAAAAGGTCTTGGTCTTAAATGGTTAGCTGTAATTTTCTCAATATTCGGTGCTTTAGCTGCCTTTGGTATTGGAAACATGGTTCAGTCTAACTCCGTTGCTGCAGCTTTAGAAGGATATGGTATTGCTCCAATGGTTACAGGGATTGTTTTAGCCCTGGCGGCAGGATTAGTTATCCTTGGTGGATTAAAGAGAATTGCTTCTGTTACTGAAAGAATTGTACCATTTATGGCAGTATTTTATATTATTGGTGCAGTTATCATCTTAATTACTCACATATCAAATGTTCCAGCTGCTTTTGGTCTTATCTTTAAACATGCCTTTACACCCGCTTCTGCTGTTGGTGGATTTGCTGGTGCTGTGGTAATGGATGCTATGCGTAGAGGGGTTGCCCGGGGAGTATTCTCCAACGAAGCTGGTTTGGGTAGTGCTCCGATCGCCCATGCTGCTGCAAGAACCGATCATCCTGTAAGACAAGGTCTTTGGGGTATTTTTGAGGTGTTTGCTGATACAATCGTAATCTGTACCTTAACAGCATTAACTATTTTATCTACTGGCGTATGGGACAGTGGTATAACCGGTGCAGCGTTAACAACTGAGGCCTTTAATAAAGGTTTACCTGGTCCTGGTGGTGTTATCGTTGCTATAGGTATATTATTCTTCGCCTTCTCTACAATTCTAAGCTGGGCTTACTATGGCGAGAAGTGTGCTGAGCATATCTTCGGTTCAGGTGTCAACAAATTTTACAGAATTATATGGTTACCATTAATCTTAGTTGGTGCAGTAGGTAGCTTAGACCTTATTTGGGATATAGCCGATACATTAAATGGTTTAATGGCAATCCCTAACTTAATTGGTCTATTGGGATTAAGTGGAGTAGTTTTCTCGTTAACTAAAGAATTTTTTACAGAAAAATTAGGTAAATAAGCCAACAAAATATTTTCAAATAAAACAGGGAGTTTATTAGACTCCCTGTTTTTAATCCTTTTATTTTAAATAAATTGTATGTTGATCCTTCTTTACAATTTTCCCTACTATTGAAAATTGATTTTTCCCTATTTCTTTTAAATTAGCTAAGGCCTTATCAGCATCGTCAGGATGGATGGCAAGCAATAGTCCC
The DNA here is from genome assembly GCF_900100845.1 of Natronincola ferrireducens. Classification (NCBI taxonomy): domain Bacteria; kingdom Bacillati; phylum Bacillota; class Clostridia; order Peptostreptococcales; family Natronincolaceae; genus Natronincola; species Natronincola ferrireducens. Next base: position 467,071 of record NZ_FNFP01000002.1, read on the forward strand.
CCTGATGTTTGGGGATCATAAAGAATATCCTCTACTGCTTCTTTTATATTATTTATAGCTTTTATTTCTTTTTCAATGTGTCTTTTATTGGAATACATCCCCCCTGGAATAACACCCATTTCAGCAAACTCTAATGCTCCCTCCAACAATGGAATTTCTTGACTAAATATTTCTAAAGATACATTGCTTCCTTTTGCCATTTCATAGGCATGACCTAAAAAACCAAATCCAGTAATGTCGGTACAGGCAGAAATTCTTAAGTCCTTTACTGCTTCCATTGCATATTTATTTAGGGTAATCATGGTTATAACCGCTGCTTCATATTCCTTAGAATTAGCTAAATCAGCTTTAATAGCTGTGTTTAATATGCCAGTACCTAAGGGCTTGGTTAAAATCAAATAATCTCCTTCCCTTCCAGTACTATTGGCTAAAACCTTGTCAGGGTGTATGATACCTGTAACTGAAAGTCCATATTTAGGTTCATCATCTTCAACTGTATGTCCCCCCACCAGTAGAGCACCCGCCTCCAGTATTTTATCTGCTCCTCCCTTTAATATTTCCTTTAAGACATCAGGAGATAGACAATTAGGAAAGCATACGATGTTCATGGCTGTAAGGGGTTCCCCCCCCATAGCATAGACATCACTTAAAGAGTTAGCTGCTGCAATCTGTCCATAGACGTAGGGATCATCCACTACAGGTGTAAAAAAATCTAGTGTTTGTACAAGAGCCATTTCTTCATTTATTTTATAAACAGCCGCATCGTCTGAAGTATCTAATGTAATTAATAATTTATCACTCTTCATTTTCGGTAAGTGACACAGTACCTGTGTCAGGACATCAGGTCCTATTTTAGCCGCTCATCCAGCACTAGTAGTTAATTTGGTTAATCGTTTTGAGGTTGACAAAGCTTATCCTCCCTTCATAATATCTCGAAAGTTTACATAATTATTTTACTGTAATCTTTTCTTTTATATCATTAAATTTTTTTTCTCCTATACCACTAACATTTTGTATTTCTTCAATTGTTGTAAATATTCCTTTTTCATTTCTATAGGCGATAATCCTTTCAGCCAATGTAGTTCCAATACCCGTTAAGCTTTCTAGTTCTGTTTTATCTGCATTATTGATATTAATTAATCCTCCGATGTTGCTAGGGAGATTGTTGGGTTTGACAGAGGAATTCTCATATTCTTCCTCCTCCCCAGGTATGTAAATAAATTCTTCGTCTTGTATTTTTTTAGCTAAGTTTATTTGTTTTCTATTGGCAGTATCTTTTAAACCACCTGCTGCTTCGACAGCATTATAAACCCTTGATTCTTCATCTAGTTGATAAATTCCTGGGTTTACCACTTCTCCTTCAACATGCACCATAATTATTTTTTTGGAAATTCTAGTATCTATTACTTTCTCCTGTAAAGATAAATTATCTTCATAGTTTGTCTCACTTAAAATGTATATTTCCTTCTTATCTTTTATATAATTTTTATAAGAAACTCCTACTAAAATAATAGCAATAAATACAATAACAATATTTTTTTGTCTACTGCTAAAGTTAATCATCAACCCTTCTCTCCCCCTTTATACCATATTACATTGGTTTTCACAATAGATTTCTATTATAGTATTTATTCTTGAAGGAAATTTAAATTTTAAAAATATTCATCATATTGTAATTTAAAGATTATTTCTATAAAATAACTAGATTTTCCTTTATTTTTCCTTTATATTGTATAAATTAATTCTTAAAATTTTTTTCTATATCTGTTATACTATATTAGAGTATATATTATATTTGTATAAATAAAGGCTGGTGCTTAAAATGTTAAAGAGATTGGGTATTCTATATGTTACATTATTTTTATTTGTTTTTATAGGAAGTACTTCTAATGTATACGGTGCTCCCAATATTACTGCTCCCAATGGGGTATTAATGGATTATGCCACTGGGAAGGTATTGTTTGACCATAATGCTCATGAGGTTACCTATCCAGCCAGCACCACAAAAGTAATGACAGCTATTTTAGTCTTAGAAAATTTGGATTTAGATGAAGTGATAACAATCGAGGATGACTTATATGTAGATGGTTCCAGTATGTATCTCTTAAAAGGAGAATCCTTTACTGTCTATGAACTGTTACAGGCATTGATGATTCGCTCTGCTAATGATGTAGCAGAGGTGTTTGCAGTTCGTATCTCGGGATCTGTAGAAGAATTCGCTAAGCTTATGAACGAAAGGGCTAAGGAGTTGGGAGCGTTAAATACTCATTTTACCAATCCCCATGGTCTTCCTGATAAAAATCATGTGACTACTGCCTATGATTTAGCCCTTATTGGAAGACATGCCATGTCTATTGATATTTTTAGAGATATTGCTTCTACTGTGAGATTAAATTTTGAACCTACAGAGTTTACACCAGAAACCCGTTATTACAGAAATACAAATCGTTTTCTATGGGGTACTGGTGGTGGTAATCAGATTTTATATAATGGCAGATATACAAACATTAAATATGACATTATTGATGGTGTGAAAACTGGATATACTGGTGATGCACAAAGCTGTCTAATCACTTCTGCTAATAAAGACGATCATCGTCTTATTGCGGTGGTTTTGGGTGCTCAAGGACTTAATGTATATGGTGATTCAAGGGTATTGATAGATTTTGGTTATGATAACTTTCAATTAGTTTCCTTAATAGAAGAAAATCAATTGAAGTTAGAGTCTCCTATTAAGAATGGAACAGAGGATACAATAGCACTTTATACAGAATCCCCATTGAATGTTGTTCTACCTAGTAGCTTCGATCCTTCTAAAATAACTGAAGAAGTAATTGTAGATGAAAGTTTAAAGGCTCCTATTTTATCCGGGGACATTTTAGGAAAGGTTATCTATTCTATTGAAGGTAAATTGCTGGGAGAGGTAAATTTAATTGCCCAGGACACCATAGATACAAAGCCTTTTTTTAAAAAAATCATTCTACCTCGTAATCTTATTGTTATATTAATTGTATTGTTTCTATTATGGCAGGGATTTGTTATATATGTACGCCTTAAAAAAAGAAGAAAAAGAGTTTATTTTGGTGGGGGATATGCCACTACCTATAAGATTGGTAAAAGCTTATTAAAAAAGAAGTAAGGGATACTTACTTCTTTTTTTGATTTCCAAATATTTGTTCATGAAGTTTTTTTCCAGTAGGTGTAGCTGCCAATCCTCCCATGGCTGTTTCCCTAAGCTCATCTGGTAAACATCTACCTACACGATACATAGTATCAACAACTTCGTCGAAGGGAATAATGCTTTTTACTCCTGCCAATGCCATTTCTGCAGATATAAGAGCATTTGCAGCACCTATAGCATTTCTTTTTTCACAGGGGGCTTCAACTAAACCTGCAATAGGGTCACATACTAAACCAAGAATGTTTTTAATACACATGGCAGCAGCATCTAGAGCCATTTCTGGCGTTCCCCCAACTAATTCCACAACAGCTGCTGCTGCCATGGCAGCAGCAGAGCCTGTTTCAGCCTGGCATCCTCCTTCGGCCCCTGCAACTGTAGCATTTCTAGAAATAATCATCCCTATAGCACTGGCTGTCATTAATCCCTGTAATAAAGCTTCATCATTAAGTTCAAATTCTTCTCCAACAGTAATCAAGGTGCCTGGTAATATTCCACATGAACCCGCTGTTGGTGCAGCTACAATCCTTCCCATGGCAGCATTTATTTCTAGGACAGCCATTGCCCTGCTTATAGCTTTACTCATAATAAGTCCACAAACAGATTTTTCCTTTTTACTTCTATCATTAATCTTCTTTGCATCTCCACCAATAAGACCACTAACAGACTTTACTTCTTGTGTTATTCCTCTATGGGCAGCTTCCTTCATAATTTGTAAGCTTGACATCATTTTGTCTATTATTTGTCTTTCTGTTAAATCAGAAGTGTTTTGCTCCCTCATCATCATAATTTCTGATATATTTTTGTTAGATTGCTTACATAAATCTAATAGCTCAGCTCCTGTTGTAAAGTTCATTGTTATCACCAATCCTTTAGCTTTTTATACTAACTAAATATGCATTTGCAACCTCATCAACACATTTAATATCCTTAACTGCTTTTTCTTCAATAGCATCATCGGTTTCTATAATCATAAAAGCCTTCTGTCCCTTACCATGTCGATAAACCCTCATAAATGCAATATTGACATGGTATTCCGCTAGTATAGAGGATACTTTAGCTATAACCCCTGGTTTATCTATATGGGAAATAATTAGCGTAACATATTCCCCGGTAAATTCCAGTTCTAATCCATTTATCTCAGTAACAACAATGTTGCCCCCACCTATAGATGAGCCTAAAATTTCAATACAATTGTCATCCTTTTTTTGAATAATAATTTTAGCAGTGTTAGGATGTACATCTCCTAAATCTTTCTCTATAAATTCAAAAGAAATACCTTCCTTTTCAGCTAATTGAAAAGCGTATTTAATTCTTTCATCATCAGGGTCAAATCCTAATATCCCTCCCAATAGAGCCTTATCCGTACCATGACCTCTATAGGTTTTTCCAAAGGAGCCATGTAATAGAAAGGTCACTTCTTTTATACTTCCCCCTGCAATTTTATGAGCTACCTTGCCTAACCTACAAGCTCCAGCTGTGTGGGAGCTAGAAGGGCCAATCATATTAGGTCCTACAATATCAAACATGCTAAAATCCTTCATAGTATAAACCTCCTGTATCTCGTTAAAGTTATTATATGCCCTTCACTAACTTTTTAAAGCAAAATTTTTTATAAAATAAGCTATGTCAAACATAGATGTTGATATTGTGCAAATAAAGCTATGACAAGATATTAAGTGATTGTCACTCTGAGGATAGCGAAGAGTCTTAGATCCTTCGGTTCCCTCAGGATGACAGAATTCAAGAATTCATAGAATGTAAAAATCAACCATAGCGTTTAACAGAGCCATAAAATAAAATAGTGGTCATATAATTTGACCACTATCATACTTTACTATTCTACTACAACTATAGCTTCAATTTCAACACCAACATCTTTAGGCAGCCTCGCCACTTCTACACAAGCCCTAGCTGGTTTGTTTTCAGTGAAATAGGTGCTGTAAACTTCATTAATGTCAGTAAAATCATTCATGTCCTTTATGAAAACAGTTGTTTTTACAACATGATTAAAGGTTGCACCAGCCTCTTCTAAAATAGCCTTTAGATTTTCTAAGACTTGTTTTGTTTGTTGTTTAATATCTCCTTCAACAATCTCCATAGTTTCTGGATTCATAGGTATCTGTCCAGATACGAATAGGAAGCCATTAACCTTTGCTGCTTGTGAATAAGGTCCAATAGCTGCTGGTGCTTTTTTAGTATTAATTGCTTTATACATTTGTAAAACCTCCTAATTTATATTTATCCACTTACTCTTATTTCATCTAAATAGTTGTAAATGGTATATCTTGAAACACATAGAATTTTGGCAACATAATCAATTGCCCCCTTAATAAGGAATGCCCCTTGCTCATCTAATTTCTTAACAATATTTACCTTTTCTTCCTTGTTCATATAGGAAACTGGTTTTCCATAGGAATCTAAGGTTTCCGCTACAATGTTTATTAACACGTCATTTACATTGTTGTTAGGGAACTCTCCTAGATTTTCTTCTCCTTTAATATCTGTTTTTAATAGATCCTCTAATGCTTTTTGGGCCACTACAAATTCAGAAATATCAATATTAATACATAGACAGCCTATTATTTGATCCTCTTGATCTCTAATAAACATGGTGGATGATTTTAGTACTCTCCCGTCAGAGCTTTTGTTCCTATAGTTCAATATGTTGTCAGCATCGTTTCCTTTTCTAATAGCTTGAATACCGACATCAAGCATTGGACTCCCCATAGATCTTCCTGTTACATGTCCATTATAAATTGCTACAATAGACTTTTGGGAATTTTTTAGTTCATGAAGCACAACCTCACAATTTTGACCAAGGGTCTTTGCAATTCCCTCCACCATAGGAATCATACTATTTAATATGGGGTGCAAGTTTTTATCCATCATCTCCACCTCTGCTTTCCTTACTTTACTACAATATTTACTAATTTTTTGGGGACTGCTATTACCTTCTTTACTTCTTTTCCCTCAATAAATCGTTGCACCTTTTCGTTTTCTAGTGCTATTCTTTCTAAACCTTCTTTATCTAAATTAGATGGTATCATTATTTTTTCTTTAACTTTACCATTAATTTGCAACACGATTTCTACTTCATCCCTTACGATGGCTTTGGGATCATACTTAGGCCACTGAGACAAATAAACACTGGTGGTATTTCCCATTTTGTGCCAAAGTTCTTCCGTCATATGGGGTGCAAAAGGAGATAAAAGGCTAATTACTGTCTCAATCCCCTGTTTGAATAGCAAACCATTAATAGTACTTTTATCAATTTCTTTATACTTATACAAATCATTTACTAACTCCATAATTCCACTTACGGCGGTGTTAAAGTTAAATCTTTCTTCTATATCTTCTGTTACTTTTTTGATAGTTTTGTGTATCATGTATTGAAGATCTTTATCTTGCTTTGTCATCTCACGGGAGGGTAAGTTTAATTTGTTGTTCTCTAATGCTTCCTCAACAAGACGCCATACACGGTTTAAAAATCTAAAACATCCCTCTACCCCTTGATCGCTCCATTCCAAGTCTCTCTCTGGTGGTGCAGCGAAAAGTACAAACAATCTAGCAGTATCAGCACCATACTTTTCAATAATTTCTTCTGGACTCACTGTATTTCCTTTTGATTTAGACATTTTAGCACCATCTTTTAGTACCATACCTTGAGTTAATAGATTTTTAAAGGGTTCTTTTATATCTATTAAGCCTAAATCTTTTATAACTTTTGTGAAAAATCTTGAATATAGTAGGTGTAGAATAGCATGTTCTACCCCTCCAATATATTGATCAACAGGCATCCAGTAGTCTCCAGCCTCTTTTGCAAAAGGTAGATTTTCATTATGAGCATCAGCATATCTTAAAAAGTACCAAGAAGAATCTACAAAGGTATCCATTGTATCAGTTTCCCTTTTAGCTGTTTCGCCACATTGGGGACAAGGTGTATAAATAAAGCTTTCACTTGTTGTTAAAGGTGACAGTCCTGCTCCTGTAAATTTAACATCTAATGGTAATTCAACAGGGAGGTTTTCTTCTTTAACTGGAACAATGCCACATCTGTCACAATAAACGATAGGAATTGGTGTGCCCCAATATCTTTGTCTAGACAATAACCAGTCCCTCAAACGATAGTTGATGGTCTTTTTGCCGGTTTCTCCTTTTTCTAATGCTTCACAAACTTTATTAAATGCTTCAGCACTTCTTAATCCATTGAATTCTCCAGAGTTTATCATAATCCCTTCTTCATCATAGGCTTCAGTATCTATTGTAAAGGTATCTCCTGATTCTTCAGGTCTTATGACAGGAAGTACTTCTATATTATATTTTCTAGCAAAATCTAAATCCCTTTGATCATGGGCTGGAACAGCCATAATGGCACCTGTCCCATAGTCTACTAAAACATAATTTGCAATGAATATAGGGATTTTTTGTCCAGACAACGGATTAATACAGTATCTTCCAATAAACAATCCTTCTTTTTCTGTATCAGTAGATGTTCTCTCTATATCAGACATATGCTGTAGCTTAGTGATAAAAGCCTTCACTTTTTCTTGGTACTCTGTATCTTTAACTAATTCCGTAACATATGGATGTTCCGGTGCTAATACCATATAGGTTGCACCAAAAATTGTATCAGGGCGAGTAGTAAATACCTTTAAGCTTTTTTCAAAGTCTTGAATTTCAAATTCGATCTCTGCTCCTTCACTTTTTCCTATCCAATTTTCTTGCATAATCTTAACCTTGTTGGGCCATCCTTCTAACAGGTTAATATCCGCTAAGAGATCTTCTGCATAATCAGTTATTTTAAAGTACCACTGATTTAACATCTTCTTTCCTACGGCACTGTCGCATCTCTCACATTGTCCATTGACAACTTGTTCATTAGCTAATACTGTTTCACAGGAAGGACACCAGTTTACTCTAGATTCTTTTTTGTAGGCTAATCCTTTATGGTAGAATTGTAAAAACAACCATTGTGTCCATTTATAATAATCAGGTTTACAGGTGGTTACTTCCCTATCCCAATCATAGCTTAATCCTAAGGTATCTAACTGTTCTTTCATATCCTGAATATTTTGGGTTGTCCAAACATCAGGGTGTATTCCATGTTTTATAGCAGCATTTTCAGCAGGTAACCCAAAGGCATCCCATCCCATAGGATGTAAGACATTGAAACCCTGCATTTTTTTATAACGTGCCACTACATCTCCTATGGAATAGTTCCTAACATGACCCATATGAATTTTACCAGATGGATATGGGAACATCTCTAATACGTAATATTTAGGATGTTCTTCATTATAGTTAGCAAAAACTTTTTCATTTTCCCAATTTTCTTGCCATTTTTTCTCGATTTTTTTGAAATCATAAGTAGTCATTTATTTAACTTTCCTCCTTCTAACTTTTAGGTTTAAAAAACAAAAACTCTCATGTCTATAGGGACGGAAATAAATCCGCGGTACCACCCTATTTGACAGAAAGTCCTCTTTCTTGGTTGATAAAGGATGCCATCCTGTATAGCTGATTACAAATAAGGTAAGTTCAACAATCTTGTTTATTGGTTTCCACCAACCACCAACTCTCTAAAAAACAAGATACTGTCTACTACTCCTTAATACTATTTCCATAAATTAAGTTTTTCATCGTGTCATTTATTGCTTTAAGCCAATCTATATTGTATCATTATATATTATCATCAATTATTTTGTCAATATTTATAATTGTTGCATCTTTCCAAATCCCCTCTATGTTATAGAACTCTCTATCTTCTTTATGAAAGACATGAACAACCACATCTCTATAATCTAATAATACCCACTTTCCTGTATCATATCCTTCCTTATGGGAAATAGAAATACCTTCTTCCATAAGCTTACCTTCTACTTCATCAACAATAGCTTTTACTTGTCTGGTAGAGGATGTACTAGTAATGACAAAATAATCACATAGAGTAGATACTCCATTTAGATCCAGCACTACAATATCCTGTCCCAGTTTATCATCAATTGATTCAACAATTTTAGCGACTAAACGAATAATATCGTTGTTCATTTAATTCCTCCTAACTTTTGTTTATATAAATAATTTTGCAAGTATTGTTAAATACATAGTATATATGATTACAATGCTGAAGCCAATACCACGGGTAATTGCACGTTTAAATATTCCACTGAACACTAAAATCATCATCATTAGTAAAGCTACTGGAATATCCAAATAAAGGGTTTGAGGAATATTATGTATTGTTGCCCCTACCATAATATTTTGATAACTAATTACCATTCCTTTTTCTCCTATTTTAGAGGATACCCCAAGAACCATTACTATGTCAAGTATATTGGCTCCTAAAATATTGCCTACAGATATTTCTTTATGTCCTTTTATTACTGATGTTACAGCAGTAGTTAATTCAGGTAGGGATGTACCTAGAGCTATTAGTGTTAAACTTATTACTTGTTGAGGTACACCAATTAACTTTGCAATAGCCACGCCATTGTTAACCAAAAGTCTTGCTCCAAAGGTAATAAAAAGAGCTCCAAGGATGAATTTCCCTATATTTATTATTTTGCTATCTTTACTTATACTTATAAAGTCATATTCTTGAATACTATCTTTATCATAGTCTTTAAATTCTAATATATTCATAACAACGTATATAATAAACAATATAATAAATAAATTACCCTCCGAAGGAGTAATAATAGTATCTTTTGCTACCAACAGGAGTGCCAAACCACAAATAAGCATATAAAATCCTTTAATAGCGAATTTTTTCGTGTCAAGTTTTATAGGTGATACCAATGCAGTAAATCCTAGTATAAGACCGATATTACAAACCATAGATCCTACCACATTCCCTATTGCAACATCATAATATTCTTGATATGTGGCGATAGAAGAAACTAGTAGTTCAGGTAAGGTAGTTGCTACACTTACAATAGTAGCCCCAATTAATACATTAGGAACTCCCGTCACTTTAGCTGTCCATACAGCTGATTCCACAAACCAGTCTCCACCTTTGATGATGATAATAACGCCTAAAATAAAAAGTAAGAAAACCCCTAAGTTTTCCATATTGTCCCCCCTATTGCCTTGCTACATCTATTTTTTATAGAAATCTATATCGTTATAATATATTTATAATCTTTTAATATATGTCTATTTTCTATGAAGAAAATATGTGTTCTATCATTATTGATCACCTAAATCCTTCCCTATCACTATCTTAATATCTATATCTTCATACTTTCCCTCAGCTTCAATAAGTTCTTTTATGTTTAATATTTTAGCAATCTTCTTAGCAGCTTTTTTGCTTTGGGGACTATGCTCTATAAAAGATTGTAAAACATCTTTTCTTTCATAATTTCCTATAGAAGAAACATGAAGGTCAGAAGCTTCTAGAGATGCAGCAAATTTTGTTGCTACACCATTAATTCCACATCCATTTAAAACTTCTATTTTACTAGTTTCTACTGACTTTCGAGGGGTTAAGTAATTTTCTTTCATATGTTGAAGTTCTTTATCATCTGCTACATAATAGGAAACACCCTTAATCATGGCAGGACTACCGGGCAAGGTCATCTTTGTCAATTCCTGTTGAGTTCCTAAAATACTCCCTATACCTAAATAAAGCATCCTTGTCTTAGGTATATTAGTATCTATATTGCTATAAAAAATTGTTGTAAGTTTAGGAGCCTTGAAAATAATTGTTGGAGATTTAACCTTTTTTATTATTGCATTAGCAAATTGTTGTTGTGCATCAATTCTTCCTAAGTCTTGGTTGGCATAGCCACTTCTAAACCTTAGGAAATGAAGTGAATCCCTTCCATTTAAAGTCTGTAAGCCCTTTTTAATGTCAATCTGTAATGGAGGATTATCAAAAGCATCAGTATACTTCATATCCATAGGTACATCGATTTCTATACCTCCTAAAGCATTTACTAGTTCTTCAACAGCTTTATAATTTATTCTTGCATAATAATGTATTGGTATATCTAAAAATCCTTCTACAGTATCAATCAGTAGCTCTATACCGCCATAGGCATGGGCATGATTAATTTTTTCGGGATATTTTCTCCCTGGTATTTCAACTCTTGTATCTCTTGGAATAGATATTAATATAGGGTCTTTGCCTGATACCCCCATATTTAGAAGCATAATAGTATCGGATCTTGTCCCCTTACTTTGGGAGGATTGTGTAGCATCGATACCAAATATTAAAATGTTTATTCTTTTATTTGATTTTGATAACAAGGAAAAGGAATCCACAGTGGTAGTTATTGTAAAAATGCTTATTATGATGATAACTAAAGTAATAATCGTAATAAAACTCCTCGGTTTTTTCTTCCTTTTTGCCATAACCCACCTCTTATCTTAAGTATATAAATTACTTCTTAGATGATTATTTTTCAAACTTTAACAGCATCTCATTTCGAGCATGTAAAGTATTAGGATGTAAAAGCTTTTCTATACTGAGGACGTAAACAATTGTATTATTCAACGCTCTTAAAACCGCCTTATCTAAATCTTCCTCTGCAATTTTCCTCAGTTCTTCTACACCTGGATAATTTCTACCTTTTTCTATAAAATCTGCCAAATATATTATTTTCTCCAGCTTGCTCATATTTTTTCGTCCAGTTGTATGATGTTTTATAGCGTTCAAAATGTCTATATTATCAATATGAAATTTTTTTTCAGCTATAGATGCTGCAACTTTACCATGGAGGAGCTGATAAGCCTCTAACATAATAGGATCTACTGATAAGTTATGTGTATTTATATAGTCCATTAACTGCTGTCTTGAAAAGTCCTTTGCATAATCATGTAGTAATGCTGCCACTGTAGCATGGAATATATCACCATCATATTTTTGCGCTAAAATAATAGATGCATCAACCACTCCCATGGTATGTAAATATCTTTTAGGATTGATAGTATTTTGTAAGGAATCTTTTATTTTGGTAATAATGTTGTTATCCATAAATCCACTCCTAGATTTTATGTTTTTATTGTCCATTTTCATATAGTCGATGTTTCTTTATATATGCTTCTACCTCTGGGGGGATTAAATATTTAATAGTTTTTTCTCTTTGATAACGTTCTCTAATATCACTAGAGGAAATCTGCAAAATGGGTATAGGCAGCTTAATAATATTAGCTTGGTATTTTTTTCTAAAATAGTTAATTTTTAGTTCTATATCTTCGTCATTATCTCCTAACCTCGTTGCAACTACAATATTAATCAAAGCAAATAATTGTTGATAGTTCTTCCAGGTTTCTATTTCCATAAAAGTATCACTGCCAGTAATAAAATAAAATTCCGTGTCCTGTCCATAAATCTTCAATAATTCTTGAACAGTATGTACTGTATAGGAATATCCCTCACGATTTATTTCTATATCGGAAAGAAAAAATTTTTCATGATGGTTTATAGCCAGAGCTGTCATATGAAGCCTATGATGTGCATCTACTATAGCTGCTTGTTTTTTATGGGGTGGTGTTCCAGTGGGTATAAATATCACTTTATCCAGGCCTACCTCAATTAGAGTAGTTTCAGCAATAAATAGATGTCCTAAGTGAATAGGATTAAAGGTTCCCCCCATAATACCAATTTTGTTTTTTCTAGATTCATAATTAGCCTGTAATCTGCTATCTATTATTTCCCTTTCCATTGTAATACCCCTTTTCTATTTGCCCTCTATGTTTAATTATATCATGCCCTAGCTATATACTTATAGTACTGTAGTGGATCTTACTATAAACAATGAAATTTAAAAAGTTCTTTTCTATAGGTGGTTCTATATTGTAATGCCTATAAAAAGTTAAGGCACCTTCTTTATAAGCTTAGGTGCCCTTCAGTCTATGACTTCTTAGGTAGTTCTATTTTGGGATTATTTTTTGATAGTCTATAGATAGTAAACTTATTGCCAATAGCCTGTACAAATTCAGCATTTAATGCCTCGGCTACTTGATTTGCAGCTTGTTTTGTATCTAATAGACTGGTTTCCAAAATATTGATTTTTATAAGTTCCCTAGCTTCCAGTGCATTATCTAGTTCTGATAACAAAATATCAGTAATACCAAACTTCCCAATTTGGAATATTGGCTTTATCCCATGGGCTAAACCCTTGAGATAAGTTCTTTGCTTTCCTGTTAACATGTATTTACTCCTCTTTTCTAAATTTCAACTTCTTTTCTAAGCTTCCTTCTATGAATTTCATACTCTTTTTTTCCTTTTTTCCAACCGGTTCTAGCCTTATCAATTACTTGTATTGGTGTATCTATAACAAAGTCGTTTTTGGCAAAACAATAGTAGGTTTTTGCATTCAACTTGCAATTTTCACAGTGTATGCAGTTCATGTTAATCGATAAACCCCCATCTCTTAATCATAATACTCAAACTCTACATCATCAATTTTTACAGTATCTCCATCTTTAATTCCCAAAGTCTTTAATTCATCTATAACTCCTCGCTTTCTCAATACCTTTTGAAAGTAGCTTAATGACTCCATACTATCAAAGTTTGTAGAATGAATTAATCTTTCAACAAATTTCCCCTCAATGATAAAGATACCATCTTCTTTGCCAACTGTAAATTGAAATTTATCTTCTTTTTCATATTTATATATTTTTTCTTCCTCATTTATTTCTTCTTCTCTATAGGTTTCCTCTGCTTCCTTTAACTTTTTAGATACATATGTAAATAATTCTTCTAAACCCCTATTGGTTGCAGCAGATATTGGAAACACTTCAACACCTGTATTTTTTAGTTGTTCTTTAAAGCTTTTAAAATTTTCTTCCCCTTGTGGAATATCTACTTTATTGGCAGCAACTATTTGAGGTTTTTTACTTAATTGAGGACTGTATAATTTTAATTCTTCATTGATTTTATTGAAGTCCTCCATTGGGTCTCTATCTTCTAATGCTGCTACATCGATGACATGTATTAATAGCTTTGTCCTCTCAACATGCCGTAAAAATTCATGACCTAAACCAGTTCCTTCATGGGCCCCTTCAATTAACCCTGGAATATCTGCCAAAACAAAGCTGTCTCCATACTTTGTTTTTACAACTCCTAAATTAGGTGTAATAGTGGTAAAATGATAATTACCAATCTTAGGATTAGCACTGGTTACAACAGATAATATTGTTGATTTTCCCACATTAGGAAATCCTATTAACCCAACATCAGCAATCAATTTTAGTTCTAAAACCACAGTTATCTCATCACCATATTCTCCTGCAATAGCAAATCCAGGGGCTTGTCTTGTAGAACTTTTAAAATGAACGTTCCCTTTCCCACCTTTACCACCTTTGGCTACAATTTTCTTATCTCCACCCTTTACCAAATCAGCAATGAGTAATCCAGTTTTTTCCTCGCGAACTATTGTCCCAGGAGGTACTTTTAAAACTAAATCTTCTCCATCTTTTCCGTACATATTTTTCTTTTTACCATCTTCGCCATTGGAGGCTACATAGTGCTTTTTATATCTAAAGTCCATCAAGGTTCTCATACCCTCATCTACTTCAAATATAATGTCCCCTCCTTTACCACCATCTCCACCAGAAGGTCCACCAGCGGGAACATAAATCTCCCGTCTAAAGGCAACAGCACCGTCTCCACCTTTTCCAGCTTTTAAATTTATCTTTGCTTTATCAACAAACATAGCTTTGTTCACCCTTATTATTTTAATATTATAATACTGTATTCTATTGTTTGTGAAAAATATCTTTTGACTTAATATATTATTCCAACAAATCTTATAAATTAAACGAAAAACCGCCGTTTTTTGGCGGTTTTTAATTAGTTACTAGCATAAATGCTAACTTGTTTTTTGTCTTTACCTTTTCTTTCGAACTTAACAACACCATCTATTAATGCAAATAATGTGTCGTCTCCACCTTTTCCTACGTTGATTCCTGGATGGATTTTAGTTCCTCTTTGTCTTACTAAAATATTTCCAGCTAATACTGATTGTCCATCAGCTCTTTTAACACCTAGTCTTTTAGCTTTACTGTCTCTGCCGTTCTTGGAGCTACCTACCCCTTTTTTACTAGCGAATAATTGAAGATCAATTCTAAACATGACTTACACCTCCTTGTCATGAACCTCTATATATTGATAATAACTTTTTTCAATATTTTTAAATCCAATTATCATTGTCTCAAGCAATATATTAATTTCATGTCTTTTTTCTTTTGATAAACCATCAGGTATGCAACAATATAAGTATCCATTTTTCATATCATAGGTTACATTTATTTCTAATACTTCATATATCCCCAGTAGGATTGTTTGGCTTAACATAGAAACTGCTGCACAAACGATATCCTTTCCTGGTTCATCAGCATAAGCATGACCTGAAATATCAAACTCAACTACGTCATTGTTTTTATTACGCTTAACACTTACTTTTATCATAAGTTATACCTTAAGCATTAATTTTTTCAATAACTAATTTTGTGTAGGGTTGTCTGTGACCTTGTTTCTTTCTGAAGTCCTTTTTAGCCTTATACTTAAAAATGATGATTTTTTTACCTTTACCTTGTTCAAGTACTTTAGCTTCAACTTTTGCACCATCTACTAATGGACTACCTACAGTTAGACTACCTTCTTTAGAAACTGCTAATACATTTTCAAGGGTTACTACATCGCCTTCAGTTGCATCTAATTTTTCAACAAACAATGTATCTCCTTCTTGCACTCTGTATTGTTTTCCACCTGTCTCAATAATTGCGTACATATTTACACCTCCTCAAACCAGTCTCGCCGAATGCAAGGTACTTTCGTTTACAACCCCATTCGAGCGGCTACTTCCAAGTATATATATTATCATAGTCCGTTAGCTGTGTCAAGCATTACACCTGCATTTCACCTGCCATCTTTTCAATTACTTCTAGTCTTCCTATGGCTTTTACATTTAAATCATTATGATGGACTTCCTTATTAGGAATTACCCATACTTTTATACTGTGCATCTCTTCTATTTCTTTAATAACAAATGAGCTGTTAGAAATTTGATCAAATGCTTCAGGACTTACTTGAAAGATAATTGCCTCTGCATTGGTATGGATATGTATTCTTTTAACTTCCTTTTCTATTTTATATAATAAAACATCTTCATTAAAGACCCTTCCCGTACCTTCGCAATAGGGACATTTTTTCTGTAAAAGTGATTCAAGCTTCTGCCTAACTTTCTTTCTTGTAATTTCTACTAAACCTAAAGAAGTAATGCCTAAAACCTTGGTTTTTGTTCGGTCTTTGTTTAATGCTTGTTGTAGTACATCTAATACTTGCTGAATGTAATCTTGATTGGTCATATCAATAAAATCTACAATAATAATACCTCCGATGTCTCTTAACCTTAACTGCTTTCCTATTTCTTTTGCAGCTTCGATGTTGGTATTATATACAGTATTTTCTAGATCTGTAGTTCCTACATATTTACCGGTATTAACATCAATCACTGTCAAAGCTTCTGTGGAATCAATAACAATATATCCTCCACTCTTTAACCATATTTTTCTGGCAATTCCGTTTTTAAGTTGAGTTTCAATATTATAGGTTTGAAAAATCTCCATATCATCTTTGTATAGTTTTATCCTGTTCTTTAAAGAAGGCGATATTAAATCTATTAAATCCAGTGCATTTCTATACTCTTCTTCATCATTCACAACAAATTGATCAATATCTTTATTAAATATATCTCGAATTGTTCTGTCTACTAAATCGAAGTCTGTATAAATCATACGGGGAGCAAAGCCTAACTTTTTTTCTTTTTCTATCTTTTGCCATAGCTTTAATAAAAACTTAATGTCATCCTGAAAGGTATCCTTACTTTTACCAGCCGCCACTGTTCTAACAATAACACCCATATTTTGTGGTTTTATTTCTTCAACCTCTTTCCTTAATCTATCCCGTTCTTCTTCTTCAGTAATTCTTCTAGAAACCCCAAGATAATCGGTATAGGGCATTAAGACTAAACATCTTCCTGGCAAGGTTATATGGGTAGTCACCCTAGCACCTTTTGAGCCGATAGGTTCTTTAATAACTTGTACAATAATTTCCTGCCCTTCCTTGACAATATCTCTAATAGATACATTTCTATATTTTTCATTTTCATCGTCATATGCCTGTGGTATAGCATCCTTAACATAGAGAAAACTATTTTTTTCTAGACCAATATCTACAAAAGCAGCCTGCATACCAGGCAAAACATTGGTTACCCTTCCTTTATAAATGTTACCTACTATCCTCTTATTATTTTTTCTCTCTATATATATTTCAACTAGCTCTTTATTTTCTAAAAGTGCTAGGCGAGTCTCATTAATACCCTTGTCTACAATTATTTCATTCATATAACCAACTCCTAGAGAGTTATTTTCACTAAAAAAAGTCTCTGTATTCCTACAAGCTTAAATTTCTATATCATCTAGAGGTGTCAAGTGTGCTGGGTTTATTTTTGTTAATAAATCATGCCGGTGTATTCTTACTTTATCCTTATTAATATCTAACTTTGTCATTTCATCCAGCTTATTTATTACGGTTTCAGGCTTTAAATTTCCTGTGCTTCCAGTTGCTAGTATCATTTTTATAATTGCAATATTTTCTTTAACCTCTATTACTTCTATATCATGGATATAGTCTCGAATATTTATTCTTTGTACTTGACTTTTATTTGATTTTTTATAATTATTTTTACGTTTTTTCTCTTTTATATCTATAATTTCTTCTAAATTTAAAAACCCTTTTAATTCCTCTTTTAATACCTCTTCTGTTGTTTGGTTTGAAAAAATTACTTTAACACTATAGATAGAATATTTAATGATGGACATCAATGAATCTGCATTTTTAGGGATGTACTGACTTTTAATAATCCTTAACCCCTCAGGTAAAACCTTGTTTAGTTTGTTTGCAAAATCCTCTAGATCCATAGGTTCTGTAATTTCTATATCTATATATTCTCCCTCACTAGCCACCCCAATAGCTAAAGCAGTAGCAAAGGACATGATTGGGTGGGGGTTGTAGCCTTGTGTATAAGATATAGCTATATTAGCTCTCCTAAAAGCCCTTTCAAACAAACGAATCAAATCCAAGTGAGAAATAAAAACCATATCTCCTTTTTTGTAAAATCTTGATCTTATCCTATGCATTAACAAATTCCTCCTACAAAATCTTGATTGATGCCACATCCTGAACAGCTGGTTCTACAATCCTGCGTTAATTCACCATTTTTAGCTTTTTCATTCTCCTTCATAAGAAACGCTTTAGTTACTCCTACATCTATATGATCCCACGGTAGAATTTCATCATAGTCCCTCTGTCTATTGGCATAAAAGGCAGGATCGATATCGACCTTTTTAAAGATCTCCATCCACTTATTATAATCAAAATGCTCCATCCATCCATCAAACCTACAGCCCTCCTCCACAGCTAATGCTATAACCCTGGACAATCTTCTATCACCCCTAGCAAAGACTGCTTCTAAAAAGCTGGTTTTTGCATCATGATAATTATAGGTTATGTTTTTCCGATGTATTTGTTCTCTTAGAAATTTCTGTCTCTTATCAATTTCTTCTAGTGTAATCTGAGGTTCCCATTGAAATGGTGTAAATGGCTTTGGAACAAAGGTCGAGGTGCTAACAGTAACATTTAAACCCCTCCCCCTTTGGTCTTTAGGGGTTTCATAATATAGGTCTACTACTTTATAGGCCAAGTCCTTAATCCCGGTTAAATCTTCTAGTGTCTCTGTTGGTAATCCTAGCATAAAATACAGCTTTACACTGCTCCATCCTGACTGAAAGGCTTGACCAGCGGCCGTCATTAAATCCTCTTCTACCAGCCCTTTATTAATAACATCTCTTAATCGTTGGCTTCCAGCTTCCGGTGCAAAGGTTAGGCCTGTTTTTCTTACTTTTTGTATCTCTTTAATGAGTTGTAGAGAAAAGCTATCTAATCTTAAGGATGGTAAGGATATACCTATTTTATCACTACTATACTTTTCTATTAAATGAGTTACAAAATCATGTAAGCTTGAATAATCACTGGTGCTTAAGGAAGCTAATGAAATTTCTTCATAACCAGTTGAGGTTAATAGGTTTTCTGCTAAATTCCTTAAACGTTCTACTGACCGTTCACGGATCGGTCTATAAACCATACCAGCTTGACAAAATCTACATCCTCTTGTACAGCCTCTGAATATTTCTAGCACTACCCGATCATGTACCACGTTTAAGTAAGGTACTATCATTGTTTCTGGATAAAATACATCATCTAGGTTTTTGATGATTCTTTTCTTTATTTTTGAAGGTATCCCTTGAATCTTAGGGATAAAGGATTGAATCCTCCCATCTTCTTTATAGGTCACTTCATATAGACTAGGTACATATACCCCAGATATTTTAGCAACTTCTTCTAAGAAGTTTGCTTTTACATAACCTTCCTTTTTAAATTTTCTATAAATATCTAATACTTCTATTTGTACTTCTTCCCCTTCTCCTAGCACTATAATGTCAGCAAAATCTGCAATAGGTTCAGGGTTGTAGGCACAAGGTCCTCCTAGTATAACAAGAGGATGGTCTTCAGTACGGTCTTTACTAAATACTGGAACTCCTGCTAAATGTAGCATATTTAAAATGTTACTGTAGCTTAGTTCATATTGTAGGGTAAAGCCTAAAAAATCAAAACCTTTAATAGGTTGTCTACTTTCTAGAGCAAAAAGAGGAATGTTGTTACTTCTCATTTCCTCTTCCATATCTACTGCAGGTGCAAAAACTCTTTCACAATAAACATCGTCTATTGTATTTAATAGATGATACATAATTTGCATACCTAAGTGACTCATGCCAACCTCATAAATATCTGGGAAACAAAATCCATAGCGTATTGTTCCATTATCAATTGATTTATGTATACTATTTAACTCGTTTCCTAAGTATCTTGCAGGTTTTTCAACTTTGTACAGTAAATCTTCAATATTAACAGCATTCATATATGGTCCTCCAATTCTTTTTCCTTCATATGTATATTCCTTTATAAGTATATGATAACATAACTGATTTGAAAATATGTTATTATATATTGATTATTTTTTTAATATTTCTAAAAGATTGGCTAAAGTTAATTTGTAATTATATTGAATGATGGCATCTAATATTTCACTTTCTGAAATGTTTCCTAACACCTTGCCTTTTGTATTAATTACTGTGACAAAGTGATATTTACTTGTTGAAAATTCCTGTAAAACTTTTCTTAAATCAATAGATTCCAAGGCAGTTAAGTATTTAACATCCATAATCCCCTTATCCAGCAGTTGCTTTTTCTTAGTGACTATTTGATAAATAAAAGTATAGCCAATTTTTTCTGCTTCATTATGGGCTTTAAAGTATAAGAAAATAGCTATGCCAGTTAAAAAAAAGTTTTCTGTGTTTTTTGTGCCTAGATAAATACTGATAATAAATAGAGAACTTGCTATTATTTTACTAAGTTTTATCATAAATTTCGTTGCCTTTTTAAACCCTATTTTGTTACTAAGATATGCCCTTAGTATTCTTCCACCATCCAGGGGTAAAATTGGAAGCATATTAAATAACCCAATAGTAAGATTTATAAAGATAAAAAATAATAATATATCTACTTGGGTTGTTATATAGGATTGTATCATAATTGCTATTAATAATAAAACAAAGTTTACAATGGGACCAACGATAGAAATAACCATTTCTTTGAAAGGGTCTAAATCCAAATAATTCTCTGCTCTAGCCACCCCTCCAAAGGGAAATAGTTCAATTTCTGTAACATTTACGCCATAATATATAGCTACAAAAGAATGAGCTAATTCATGGGTTACAATAACCAACATGACAAGGATTAGCTCATGAAAATATTCATAATAAATGCTAAAAACCCAAATAGGTATTAGCAAATAATTTATTTTTATTACAATCCCAAACAATTTAAATAGTCTCATTTTAAATGCCTGCCTTTATAGTCTACATACTTTGAATTCCAAGATTAATAAATAGCAAAGGGTCCACCGGTTGTTTGTTTTGCCACACTTCAAATCGTAATTTTCCTGCACTTGTACCTATTATTTCTCCAATGACAACCTTCTGATTTTTACTTACTATTCTCTGGTCTAAATTTTTATACACAGATAACAATTCTCCCTTATGTTTAATAATGATATAATTACCACTTGACTGGTTTTCGCCAATCTCTAACACCACACCCTCCTGTGTGGCAATAACCTCATCCCCTATTTCTCCTTGTATTACAATACCTCTAGTTTTTACTGTTCTTCCCTCTACTTCTTCTTCAAAAAAAGAGATGATCTCCCCCTTCATTGGTGATACAAATTGAGTTTGAGATGTTCCTCCGAAGTTGAAGACTGGGATAATATCATCACTTTTTCTAATTAACTGTAATGCCGAATCCTTTGCCCAGTGATAATTGTCAACTAAGTTAAATTGTTTATTTATTCTATAATCCACTTTAGTAATAATGTAATTGGTTGCTCTTGTATTAATATTTTTTATAATTATGATCACCAGCAATATCGTGAGACATATAATCAGTTTTATGAAAGTTTTTTTAAACCACAGCCCATAATCTATGTCCCATAGACCTACAGGATTTTTGTTTGTTCTATTGTGGAAAATTCCTATGGGTTGGACTTGGTTATTACTTTTTCTTGTATTCATCTTCATTCCCTCCTTTGTGTAGACTTTGTGTAGATTTAGTATAAATATATTGCTATGTTCTTTAATTTATTACAGCCTCTAAAAGTTATTATAGAAATGTGGACAAATAAAAAAGACCATTTATTTTAATAAATAAACAGTCTCTGTAAAACTATATTGTTTACCTTTTATTAACAAATTTTCTCCATTCTAAATCTCCACGTTCTAGAGATCGAATTAAAATTTCTGCAGTAGCAATATTTGTAGCAACAGGAATCATATGTACATCACATAGTCTTATAAGAGCTTGAATGTCTGGCTCATGGGGTTGAGCAGTTAAAGGATCTCTAAAAAAGATAATAATATCCATTCTATTATTAGCGATTTCTGCACCTATTTGTTGGTCTCCTCCCATAGGACCTGACTGAAATCTGTGGACTTCTAGTGAGGTAGCCTCCATAATTTTTTTCCCAGTTGTCCCAGTAGCAAATAGATTATAATCCTTTAATATATACTCATAGGCTGTTGCAAAATTTACCATCATTTCTTTTTTCATGTCATGGGCTATAAGTGCTATATTCATAAGCTTCCTCCTAAATCTATTATCCCCGACTTTTTTCTTTCATTTTTTTAATTGGAATGTTTGCTATTAATGCTGGCATCATGGTGTCATCATTATCTCTTTTTGTTTTTGTCAATGTAACCTCAAATCCTTCTTCATCAATCTCAACATAGTCAGATATAATTTTAATAATATCTCCCTTGACCATATCCAGAAAGTGAGGAGAGCAATTCGTTCTATCGTGCACCAATACTAGCTTTAACCGTTCTTTAGCAACATTTTTGCTTGTTCCATTGTCTTTGTTAAAAAACTTTAAAAAATCCATTGTTTTCCTCCTTTCTATATATTATTTTGCTAAGCCAAAAATCTTTCTTATCTTTGCAACAAATCCTTCAGTAGCCTCCATACTCATATAGGGCACTTGTTCACCAGTAATACGTTTAGCTATATTTCTATAGGCTTGTCCAGCCATGGAAGTATTATCAGTAACTGCTGGTTCGCCTTTATTAGTAGCTATGACAATAGCTTCATCATCAGGAATTACCCCTAATAAGTCAATTGCTAAAATATCAATCATATCTTCGATATTCATCATATCTCCTTTTTTTACCATATCTATCCTAATACGGTTAATAATTAAAAGGGGATCCCTTAATTCTGAAGCCTCTAGAAGGCCTATAATTCTATCGGCATCTCTAACAGCTGATATTTCTGGTGTTGTAACAACAATTGCCCTACTAGCACCAGCTATGGCATTTCTAAATCCTTGCTCAATCCCAGCTGGACAATCTACTAATACATAATCAAAGCCCTCCATCTCTATTAAGTTATTGGTTAACTTCTGCATTTGTTCAGGAGAGATTGCATTTTTATCCTTAGTTTGTGCAGCAGGTAATAAGTGTAATCCCTCATATCGTTTATCTTTGATAAGAGCTTGTCTTAATCTGCACGTCCCTTCTACAACATCTACTAAATCATAAACAATACGGTTTTCTAACCCCATTACAACATCTAAGTTCCTCAAACCTATATCAGCATCAATAACAGCTACTTTGTATCCCAATTGGGATAAGCCTGTACCTAAATTGGCTGTAGTTGTTGTTTTGCCAACGCCACCTTTCCCTGATGTAATGACAATTACTTCTCCCATTATTAATTACCCCCTATTTGTTTACTTTATTGTTTAAGTAAGGTTCAATATATATACTATTTTCTTTAATACGTGCTAATTCTGGATTCTTTGGTTTTTCGTATTTACCATCAGGAGCTCTGGTTATAATGTTTGCAATTCTTAATTGAGTGGGGTCTAAGTATATAGCTGCTACACAAGCCTCCTCATTGCCATTAGAACCCGCATGGGCTATTCCCCTAAGGCTTCCCATAACAATAATATTGCCTTTAGCAGTAACCTGGGCACCAGGATTAACATCCCCTATAATCACTAAATTTCCTTCATAATCAATTTTTTGTCCTGATCTTAAGGTCCCTTTTATAAACTTCGTTTTTCCTTCCATTATACCCTCAAAAACTTCATTGCTTGTTTTATTACTACTGTCCACCTCTTTTTCCTTGACGACATCCATCTTATATCTAGTAGTCATAATATTTTCTAGTTCTTCTTTTTCTTCAGTTGTTAAGAGTTCACAACGAATTTCAAAGATTTTAGCACCCTTAAAAAAAGTTTGTGCCTTTTCCAGCTTATTTATTAGATGCTGTCGAATTGTTTCAAAATCATAATTTGGTTTGATACAAACAAAAAGTCCCTGTTTTGTTCCTTTAAATTCAATTGCGTTTTCTTCAGCCATGGAATACTACCTCCACTAGTGAATTAATTTCTTATTACCTTTTATATCATTTAAATAATAAATTCTCCACAACTATCTTAAATCCTTCTTAATATTAACAAAAAAAGTTAGGGACTATAGTAGGAAAAGCGACAAATAATAACAGTTAATTGGGTACTTTTAAAAAAACAGGTTAACTGCTAGGGAGTTAACCTGTTTTCTATCATTATTCCATCTTGCTCTACTACTGTATTTAATCCCATGTATTCAGCAACTATTTCTCTAAATATGGGGGCACCATATCCTCCAGATCCCCCTTGGAAAATAAGGACTGATATAGCTATCTGGGGATCGTCATAGGGAGCAAAGCCTGTATACCATGCATAGTTGTCGTAATCCCTTTTAAATTGATCCAAATTAGCTCTAGGATTAAGGGCTTTAATGGCTTCTCTCATAACAAAGCTTTCGTCCTCATATCTGGGATTGTCTTTGTTTTCTTCCATCAATTGAGCCATTTTATGCTCTACTGCTGCTTCTGATACCCCCCAAGCTCTTAAATGCTGCTTTAAATATTGTATTTCATCAACAGGAGGGATTTTACCTGATCTTTGGGCTGTTCCTGTCTTCCCAGCTACATCAATAGGGAAGTCTCTAAAATAACTTCTAGCCGACCCTGTTTTGTTAACTAAATACATACCATAGTTCACTTCATCTAAGTTTTTATAGTCTTTTAATTCAATACGCTCTACTAGCTCTGGAGGAAACTCTGTTATACTTTCCCCGTCATAGCTTTGGGTCTTTCTTACTAAGCTTAAATTATACCTATAGCCTCCGTTAGCTAATATAGCCATATAATTCGCCATCTGGAGGGGGGTGTAGGAATGCTCTCCTTGGCCAATAGCGAAGTTCATGGTGTCAGCTACACTCCATCTAGCTTGAGTAAAGTAGCTGTATTTACAAATATCTGTGTAAATATTGGCCCTATCTTCCTTGATGCCTAAATCCACCATTCTTCTATAAACCTCACCTCTAGAAGGATTTTCCTCTGCCCAACTGACAATTTGTTCAATAGTTTCTTTCAATACTTCTTCTGTCGCCTCCACTTTGGTATCATCAAGATCATCCAACTTCATCTGTCTTTCGAGGTGCCGTCTTAGCATAGCTTTAATTGTTCTGGTTTTATTTTCTATGCTAGGGACACCCCCAGATCTTTCCCTAGGCACTTGAATTTCTATTCCGGTTCTATCATTTAATCCAAACATTTTTGTGTATTTTGTGAGAATATCGGTATTCATTTTAATCGGTAAGTATCTTCCAGATCCATAATCATATCCATTGGCTACTGAGTAGAAATAATAATTATTAGAATCAGCAATAGCTTCATGGAGACCTTGATAACCCATTGTTCGACGACTTTGATTCCATAACCAGTTACCAAAGCTATGACCTCCTACTTGAATAAAACCCCTATCTAATATTCTATAGTTTGGACTTAAACCCTGTTCTATACCAGCTAAACCTACAATCATTTTAAAGGTTGAACCAGGTTGTATAGCTGTGCTTGTTGCAATATTAGTAAGAGGTCTTGGAGCTAAGGGGTCCCTTTCATTTTCTGGCATAAGACTATTCCAGTCTGCACTACTTATCCCTGTGGCAAACAGGTTGGGATCATAGGCAGGATAATTAGCCATAGCTAAAACCTCTCCAGTTTTTATATCAGTAACAACTACAGAACCTGAGGTGGCATTATCCAGAGGTCCCCATCTGCTGACGAGGCGATCGGTTCCCCAACGACCTTCATAGGTACCTCCAGCTTGAAGGGTTTTTAGAACCTCCTCTAGGGTTTCCTCTGCCACTCTTTGTAAATTGGCATCAAGGGTTAAATAAACCCCATCTCCAGGAATAGGATCTTCTATTTCCAATACTTTTATAAGCCTTCCCCTGGAGTCCACAACAACCCTTTGAGAGCCGTCCTGACCCTTTAGAGTTTCTTCAAAGCTATGTTCTATTCCAGTTTTACCAATAATATCACTTGGAAGATAGCCCAGTTCTCTAACATATTTATCAATTTCGTTTTGTTGTGATATTTTTCCTAAATTACCCAATACATGAGCAGCCCTTTGGTCTTCTGGGTAATACCGTACGGGCTCAACAGCTATATTTACCCCAGGAAGACTCATGATTTTTTCTTCGATTTCTGTTACTGAAGCCTCTGAAAGGTCTTGGGCAATTCTTACAGGCTGGTATTGTAGATAGCCCTGTTTTCTAAGGAGTTCTCTAACAACCATAATCTTTCTAGCCTCTACATCAGAATATTCCTCAGGAATCTTGTAGACGTTATTTCTAACAATTTGAAAAGCCTCGTAGGCTGAGAGTTCCTTATCTGTAATGTTATAGCTTTGCAACCATTGTTCCTTACGCATTTCCTCAATGAACTGAAATGGTTGTCTGCTTATGGTAATAGGTACAGTGCCCATTGCTCTAATTAACTGTTGTTGAACTTCTCCCGGGTCAGTTTCTTCTATACCATATCTTCTTCGTAGCATTTCAAAAGCTTCTTGTGCAGTTCCTGCTTTTAACAGATCATTTCTTTCCTTCCAATTCTGAATTTCTAAATCATAGGTAAAAACATACTCTCCTTCTTCACTAAAGATGATAGGAAATTCATCATTGTATTTATCTTCATTCTTTTCCAATATATTTATAAGTTTAAGTGATACTTCATTTATTTTCTCATCAATTACTTCATTTTTCATGATTTGGACAGTAAAGCTTGGTCGGTTTCCTGCTAATAGTCTACCGTAACGGTCTCTTATCTCTCCCCTAGCAGCTGGCAATGGTATAGTTTTGATAATTCTGTTCTCGGCCTGCTCCCTATATTCCTCACCCTGAACAATCATAATAGTAGCTAATCTAAATAGAATAACTACAAAAACCAAAATGTATGTTAATATAATAACATTGTATCTGTTTTTTAGCTTTTTAAAAATCATATCGCATCACCATTCTAATATCTTCTAGTTGGTCGAAATATTTTTGATACATAAGCATATACAAAAAGGGAGATAATAGCATTATAAAGGATTTCAATAATAAGGCTTATCTTAAAAATATTTAAAAATTGTAAATTAAATCCTAAAAAATAAATAAAAAATAAGCTAACACCATAATAAAACATGGTTGCCAATGATGTAAATAGAAAAGGAATAATATAATTTTCTTTAAATATGTTTTTGTTTGTAAGGGATATAAAATATCCTATAAGCATATAAACCAGTGCATTTATTCCTATCACTTTTCCAAACAAAATATCTTGTAAAATACCCATAATAAAACCTATTAATGCACTTTTATCTTTTGCTATATTAATAGCAAAGCATACCACTAATATAAGGGCAGTATTAGGAATAACATTATATATTTTAATAAATTGCAGTACTGTTGATTGTAAAAACAAATTTAATACGATAATCAATCCAATAGTTAATACCTTCACTTTATTTAACCCCTTTTATTCGTCCCCTATTATCCTTGGAGCTATAACTAATACCTTATTCATTTTCTTAAAGTTAACAACAGGCTCTACAGTAATGGTTTTTAATAATTGATCAGGAGATTTTCCAACTTCAACAACTTCTCCTATCATAATGCCTCTGGGATATATACCCAAACCAGAAGTGATAATTTTATCTCCTACCACTACTTCTACCATTGGGTCAAATAAATATCCAGTTAATTCATTGGTAATACTCCCTGATACGATTCCTTGATAACTTCTGTCCCTTAAAACCTGAAAGCTTACTGAGCTATTGTTGTCAATAATAGATATAACCTTGGACCAGTTTCCTCCTACTTCATAAACCCTACCAATTAAACCATTGGATGCCAAAACAATACTGTCTTTTTGTATGCCGTGATTTTCTCCTACATCAATGGTAAATATGTCAAACCAATTTCCAGGGGATTTTGCCACAACATTGGCAGTTGTAACCCCGTCAGTTATCTCATATTCCATATAATTTAAAGCAAATTTTAATCCTCTTAACTCCTCTAGTTCGTCTCGAGACATTCTTAGGTCTATGACTTCCTGTTGTAATACCTCTATCTCTTTCTTCAATAGATCATTTTCCCTCTTAATTTTTGAAAAATTGAAAATTGAGGACAAACCATCCCCAACAGTATTGGCTCCAACAGTCACTACCCTCTGAGCAGGGCTAAGGATATTCCCCACCCACTTCTCTACTACAGATAACTCATCCCGCTGTTTAGAGGTAAATCCTATGATTATAATGAGAATGATAGCGACAATTGTCACTATCATTGCTACTTTATCTTTAAAGGTTTTTCTTTCCATCTACCCCACCATCTTTATCTAATTTTTCTTTGGGCTGCTCTAAACTGATCAATATCGTCAGTCATTTTTCCAGTTCCTAGAGCAACACAATCCAGTGGTTCTTCTGCTATTTGTACTGGCATTCCAGTTTCTTTTCTAATTAACTCGTCTAATCCATCCAGCAACGCTCCTCCACCGGTTAGCATAATTCCCATTTCCATAATATCAGCTGCCAGCTCTGGTGGTGTTTTCTCTAAAGTGTATTTTATAGCATCAATAATTTGATTAATAGGCTCCTTCAAAGCTTCTAATATCTCACTAGAAGTAATTTCTAATGTTTTAGGTAATCCTGATACTAAATCTCTACCTCTGATCAGCATTTTTTCTGCTACCTCTTTAGGGAAAGCTGAGCCTATAGTTATCTTAACTTCTTCAGCAGTTCTTTCACCAATCATTAAATTGTACTGACGTTTGATATATTGAACAATAGACTCATCCAGCTCATCTCCCCCTACTCTTATGGACTTAGCAGTAACAATTCCACCTAGAGAGATAATCGCCACTTCTGTTGTTCCACCTCCTATATCAACAACCATGCTTCCCGTTGGTTCTTGAACAGGTAGACCTGCACCAAAGGCTGCTGCCATTGGCTCTTCAATTAAATAGGCTTCTCTTGCTCCGGCTTGACGAGTGGCTTCTTCAACAGCTCTTTTTTCAACCTCTGTTACTCCTGAAGGTACACATACAACAACTGTTGGTGAAATTAAAGTTTTTCTTGAATAAACTTTTCTTATAAAATATTTTAACATACTTTGGGTAATATCAAAATCTGCAATTACACCATCCTTCATAGGGCGTATTGCTATAATATTACCAGGAGTCCTACCTATCATTCTTTTAGCTTCTTCTCCAACTGCTAAAACAGTTTTTGTATCATTTTGTATTGCTACTACAGAAGGCTCCCTTAGAACAATACCTTTTCCCTTTACATATACTAATGTGTTAGCTGTTCCTAAATCAATACCCATATCTTTAGAAAATAGTTTATAAATCCCCATAAATACTGCTCCTTCCTAAATTGTTCATCTACATCATATTTTTTTCTTTTAAACTAGTATAAACATTATCACCAATAATGATGTGATCTAAAACATCAATACCAATAAGTTTTCCAGCTTCCACCAATCTTTGTGTTATCTTGATATCCTCACGACTTGGTTGAGGATCACCACTAGGATGATTATGAACCAATACAATAGCAGAACTGCTACGTTTTATGGCTCTTATAAATACTTCTCTAGGATGTACAATGGAGCTATTTAAACTTCCTACCGAAATGTTTTCTACTGCAATTACCTCATTTTTGGTATTTAAAAGTACTAGATTAAAAAATTCTTTTTTTAAATAACGCATTTCCTCCATTAGTAAATGACTAATATCATCAGGTCCTTTTATTTTATAATTATTTGCTTTTGCAGTTAAAGCTATACGTTTACCAAACTCTACAGCTGCAATTATTTGTGCTGATTTTGCTAATCCTACTCCTTTTATTTGACTCAATTCTTCAATTGTACAGTCGGTAAAAAAACGTAATCCATCTTTTGTAGCTGCTATTATGCTTTGAGCTAAATCAATAGCAGACATTTCTCTTGTTCCGGTTGATAATAAAATTGCTAGAAGTTCTGTATTGGACAAAGTGTCAACGCCATAGTTTAAAAGTTTTTCTCTAGGTCTTTCACAAGCTGGCATTTTTTTAATTGTAGTATATAAACTACCTCTATCCATACCACTTCACCCCAATTAAGAAAGATATTTTAAAAGATGAATATTGAAATAATGGTTTAGCATTTCTCCTAACTTGTATATAGGCAATCCTACAACATTATAATAATCTCCATCAATTTTTCTAACAAACAAAGATGCTTTCCCTTGTATGCCATATCCACCAGCCTTATCCATAGGT
This sequence comes from Natronincola ferrireducens, assembly GCF_900100845.1. Taxonomy (NCBI): domain Bacteria; kingdom Bacillati; phylum Bacillota; class Clostridia; order Peptostreptococcales; family Natronincolaceae; genus Natronincola; species Natronincola ferrireducens. Next base: position 497,572 of record NZ_FNFP01000002.1, read on the forward strand.
TCTCCAGTGGCTATATATTGATTTATCTCTATATCCTCTAATTGTCTAAAGCATACTTTTGTAATCTCATAATCCCTTATTTCTTTTTTAGTATGGCAATCTATTAAAGCAAGACCTGTAACCACCTCATGCTGATTACCCGATAACTGTTTAAGCATCCTAAAGGCCTCCAATTGATCTTGAGGCTTTCCAAGGATTTGATTGTTAACAACAACCGTGTCAGCCCCTATAACAATGACCTTGTCATTTATTTTGTCAGCAACATTTTTAGCCTTTTGATAGGCTAATTCAGTTGCAAGGTGATAGGGATCCATGTCTTGATTAAGCTTTTCTTCAATATCACTGGTTATAATTTGAAATTGAACACCTAGATTTTCTAATATTTCTTTTCGTCTTGGGGAATTCGAGGCTAATACTATTTTATACATAATTTCACCTACAATTTATTAAATATAATTACTGACAGCAACAGACCAATTAAACTAGACACATTAATATCCATTAATAATGTAAGCTTAAGGTAAATAACACCTAAATTAATTTCAAAGTTGTTTAATCCTAATGCTTCAGGTCCATAGGACAGTATAGGTAGAGTATTGCCTAAAGTAGATGCAATTAAGCCTCCTAATACAACACCAGTAATAATAAGCAGTATCAATATCCAAGGATTACGATATTTGCTCATATTTCTCCCCCTTATGTTAATTTTAAAATAAAAATTAACTGATTTTATCTTTCAAGATGAATTTTGGCTTTTGATAGTGTGAAATTAGCCGTTATTCCTATAAAAATTCCTGTAAATATACTGGCCAACATCATAATCGGTAAATATACATAAATTCTTGGGTTGTTTATAATTAGAGCAGCAACAGTTAACTGAGCAACATTGTGTCCCAATGCTCCAAAAACACTGACCCCTACTAGACTAAAATACTTGTTAAACATTTTGTATACTATCCACATTAATAAAGTACTAATAAGAGCTCCTGCCATGCTATACATCATGGAGGTGACAGCCCCCGTGGCTATGCCGGCAATAAATGATCTTAATAGGTTTACTGCTAAAGCATATTTAATACCATATATTACCAATGTAATTAGTCCGATAATGTTAGCTAAACCTAGCTTTGCTCCTGGTGCTATGCCTATAAAAGGATTGGGTATAAAACCTTCAACAATATGAAGGGCCAAGCCTAGGGAAGTTAGCATAGCTAAATGCACTAATTTTTTTGTATTCATTATTAACCACACTTTCTTATATTCAGCTTAATTTGTTCATTAGCCCATTAAAAGTTTATCATTAAAGACTTTAAGTTACAAGTAGAAAAAATTTGATATTTTTTCAAAAAAGTTTAACCCTCCAGCACTTTTGTACTAGAGGGCGTTATTAATTCATTTTAATAGACTTTTTAGGACATTTTCCTTCACAGACTCCACAGCCTATACATTTATCTGCTAATACTTTATGCTTTCCTTTTAATTCACCTTCAATAGCCTCTACAGGACACTGTTTTTTGCAAATAGTACATCCTATACAGGTTTCTTCATCGATAACTGCCTTCTTTCTTTTTTCTAAATTCCCTTCAATAGCATTTGTTGGGCATTTTTCTACACAAACAAAGCATTGTGTGCATTTTGCATAGTCGATGAAGGCCAAATTATTTTTAAAGTCAATAGCACCAAAAGGACAGGCTTTTACACATATTTGACATCCAATACATCCAACTTCACATTTTTTTCTTACAATTTTACCACTTTCTTTATTATTACATGTGATAACAACGCTTTGGTCATAAGGAACCATATCTATTACATCTTTAGGACATACTTCAATACATTTGCCACAGGCGGTACATTTTTCAGGAATAATTCTTGCAATTCTTCCTTCAACTATCTCTATAGCATCAAATTGACAGGCCTTTACACAGGTTCCAAAACCTAGACAAGAATAATTGCAAGATTTCTCTCCGCCTCCACCGACCATAGAAGCAGCTACACAATCATTGATACCATGGTATTCAAATTTATCTCTACACTTCTCCTTATCACCATTACAGATAACCTTAGCAACTTTTCTAGCACTGGTATCTACTTCTACACCCATGATTTCTGCTAAGGCCTTTGCACAATCAGGACCTCCTACTGGACATCCATCTACAGGTGCTTTCCCTTCAGCTACTAGTTTAGCAAAGCTATCACATCCAGGTACGCCACAACCTCCACAGTTAGCTCCTGGTAAAGCATCTCTAATGGCAAGGGCCTTTGGATCTATTTCAACAGCAAACTTTTGCGATGCATAGGCAAGCCCAGCACCGAAAACTAAGCCTAGGCCACCTAAGCTAACAATGGGGTAAATAATGCTTTGAAAGTTCATAATATCCCTCCTTTATACAAGTCCAGCAAATCCTAAAAAGGCCATTGACATCAAACTTGCCGTAATAAGTGCAATGGGAAAACCTTTAAAAGACTTAGGTACATGAGCTAATTCTAATCTTTCACGTATTGCAGCAAATAAAACAATGGCTAACGAAAACCCTACAGCTGCTCCTATAGCATGCACAATTGTTTCAATTAAGTTATAATCCTGTGAAATATTTAAGATAGTTAATCCTAAAACTGCACAGTTAGTAGTAATTAAAGGTAAAAATACTCCTAATGATTGATAAAGTGTAGGACTACTCTTTTGAATAATCATCTCTACCAGCTGAACTAAAGAAGCAATAACTAGAATAAAAGCTATCGTTTGCATATATTGTATTTCTAGGTTGTCTAAGATAAATATTTGTACCAAATATGTTATAACAGATGCTAAAGCCATAACAAAGGTAACCGCCATGCCCATGCCAAAGGCTGTTTCTACTTGTTTTGAAACACCTAAGAAAGGACATATTCCTAAAAATCTAGATAATATAAAGTTGTTTACTAAAATGGCACTAACTAAAATAACAAATAATGACGAAACTGACAAATCCTACACCCCCCTATAATTTATTTAAGTCTTTTGAAGTAAGTTTATTAAATATTGCTAAAAGTATACCTAATGCTAGGAATGCTCCTGGAGGCATTGTCATAAATCTTGCTGGTTCAAAGCTACTCCAGGTAGCAACTTGACCAAATATTGTTCCAGCACCTAGCCACTCCCTTACAATTCCTAATACTACCAATGCCCCTGTAAAACCTAAGCCCATTCCCACACCGTCTATCACTGAGCCAAATGTAGAGCTTTTAGAAGCAAAGGATTCTGCTCGAGCTAAAATTAAACAGTTTACAACAATCAATGGAATAAATATTCCCAGTGCTGCATTTAATGCTGGTAAGTAAGCCCTCATTAGCATTCCAACCATCGTTACAAATGTAGCAATAACAACAATAAAGGATGGAATTCTAATCTTACTAGGAATGAAATTCTTTAATAATGAAATAACTGTATTTGAACCTACTAAAACTGCTGTCGTGGCTAAACCCATACCTAATCCATTTAATGCAGAGTTGGTTACGGCTAAAGTAGGACACATTCCTAATACCTGTACAAAAACTGGGTTGTCAAAGACAAGTCCCTTCATAAATATTCTATTTGGTTTCACAGTAGTTCACCTCCGATAATTTAGCGGTTTTTTAACAGTTCCTCAAACAAACTGCGGACAGCGTTAACTCCTTCAACAACAGCCTCTGAAGAAACGGTGGCACCAGAAATTGCTTCAATATATTGAGCCCCACTTTCTCCACCCTTCGTCACAATGAATTCGTCATCTGTAGGTTTATCAAGAAACTGATTAGTAAAGGATGCATCAGCAATTTTGGAGCCTAGACCTGGTGTTTCAGTATTATCTCCTATTTTAACACCAGTAATTCTTCCCTCACTGGATATACCAACAAGCATTTCTATTCTACCGTCATAACCCTGAGGATTAACTTTTACTGTATAACCTACAGTTTCACCAGCTGTTAACCCTTCGAATACTTCTAAGATAAGTCTTCTATCCAACAGCTCTTCATCCTCTAGGACATTAAAATCTTCTGCCTCGGGTAATAGAGCTACTAAGGCTTGTCTTGTCTCCTCAAGGGCCCTTTCTTGAATAATTCCCTGTGTTACATCATTGGTAACTCCTAATATTAAACCAGCAATTGAAGTAATTATTAATAGTATTAAACCTAATTTTATAATTTCACGCATTTTTTATTTCACCTCCCCAAATACTCTAGGGGTTGTATATCTATCAATTAACGGTGATGCTACATTCATAAGGAGTATAGAAAAGGCTACACCCTCTGGATAAGCACCATACAATCTAATTAATGCAGTTAACAATCCACATCCAAAAGCAAAATACATTCTTCCTTTTGGTGTAACTGGAGATGAAGAGTAGTCAGTAGCCATATAGATGGCGCCAATCATTAATCCTCCAGAAAACACATGGTACAGCATATAGGTAATATCAAAGTTACCAAAGAGTAAAGTGAAAATAGCTACCGTTCCTACATAAATTCCCGGTACTTTCCAAGAAATAACCCCTTTATAAACCAGATAAATTCCACCTAGTATTAAAAGAATAGCGGATGTTTCCCCCATACTGCCACTAGTGTTACCTATAATCGTATTAAATAATGGCGGTACATTGGCAGGTACTGTGTTTCCTGTTGCCTTAATAAGAGCTAGAGGTGTTGCAGTAGTCATTGCATCTACTCCTGGTGTAATCCAATCCGTCATACGGTCTGTCCATGATAGGGTTAAAAATATTCTCCCTGCAAGGGCTGGGTTCATAAAGTTATGGCCAATACCCCCAAATGCTTGTTTTACAATGGCTATAGCAAAAAAAGAACCAATTACTGGCATCCACCAAGCCGCTGAAGCAGGAATATTTAATGCTAATAATAGGCCTGTTACAACGGCACTAAAGTCATTAATTGTCACAGGGCGACCCATCCATTTTTGAACACCTGCTTCCGTAACAACAGCTGTTAATACTGCTAATAATATCAGAATAGCAGCATTTGTTTTAAAATAATAGATAGCTGCTACTGTAGCTGGTAATAAAGCAATCACTACATCTAACATAATTCTCTCGGTTGTATCATCATCCAATATATGTGGAGAAGAAGATACAATTAGCTTTTCATCCATTGATTTCCCTCCCATTTATTTGTTTTTCTTTTGTTCTCTTTTTTTAGCGATAATTTGATTTTTAGCTACTCTTATAGATGGTAGCAATGGTCTTCTTGAAGGACAAACATAAGAGCATGATCCACATTCAATACAATCTAATGCCCTATAGTTTTCTGCATGTTCTATTCTATTGGCCAATGAATTTTCACTAATATACACTGGTTGAAGGTTGGCAGGACATATTTCAACACATCTTGCACATCGTATGCAGTTAGAAGGGTTAGGTAGTTGGGCCCCTTCCTTATCAAAAACTAATACACCAGATGTTCCTTTTACAGCAGGTATTTCATCAGTGTGTTGAGCACTGCCCATCATAGGTCCACCTAAAATAAGCTTTCCTGGCGTTGTAGCATATCCTCCACACTGTTGAATTAATTCTTTAATTGGAGTACCTATTTTCACACTTAAATTTTTAGGATTTTTTACAGCAGTTCCAGTGATAGTTGTAATTCTATCAATTAAAGGCATTCCCGTTTTAATGGTTTTAGCTATTTGTGCAGCTGTTCCCACATTGCTTACAATAACCCCTACTTCCATTGGTAAACCACCAGAAGGAACTTCTTTATTTGTAATAGCATATATTAACTGTTTTTCCCCACCTTGAGGATATTTTGTCTGTAATGCTACCACTTTTATATTTGATTCCTTTTCTATAGCCTTTAACATCTTTTCAATAGCATCAGGCTTATTGTTTTCAATGCCTATATAGGCATTTTTTACCCCTACTGCCTTCATCATCGCTTTTAATCCATATACAATTTCTTCGGAACTCTCCAGCATTAAACGGTGGTCAGCAGTTAAGTAGGGTTCGCATTCTGCCCCATTCAATATAATTGTATCTATTTTCTTTTCTGGAGGAGGTGATAATTTTACATGGGTTGGAAAAGTAGCACCACCCATCCCAACAATACCAGCTTCCTTTATAATTTCAGTAATTTCTTTTGGTTCCAGACCCTCAATATCACCTTTTGGTTGAATAGATGGATCTATTTCATTTTTCCCATCTGATTCAATGGTTATTGCTAAACCTTCGTTTCCTGTTGCAATAGGAACATCGCTAATTGCTTTAACAGTCCCAGATACACTGGAGTGTACAGGTGCCGATACAAAACCTTGAGCCTCACCAATTTTTTGTCCAACCTTTACTTCATCTCCCACTTTTACAATAGGTTCACAGGGTGCACCTATATGTTGTTGCATAGGTATAACCACCACAGATGGCTCAGCTGCTTTTTCAATATTCAATCTAGCAGTTGATTCCTTAGCTTCTGGTGGATGAATACCTCCCCTAAAAGTTAAAAACTTCATTTGTATTTTCACCCCTTATTTGATTTTATGAAATAGGTATTATAAATTTATAAATCTAGATACAATTGTATCTAGTAAAATTGTATACTGTATATCTTAAACATTATATTTATAGGATAATAATTATTATCCTATAATATCCTTCTTATGCTACATTTTATTCCTTTCTATTGAAGGTAATTTGATTTATTTGTGGTTTACTGTTTGGAATAAAGGAGATTTTAACGTTATCAAGAGGACTGTAAGGTTTGTGAACGCACGTTCCTAGATTTTGTTAAAAACTTGATTATTGTAATCGTAATTTAACAAGAACTATTATACAATAAATTCTTTATAATTGCCATGCTATTATAAAAGTTTAAGTTTTAACAATGTTTAGCAACTCTTTTTTTATGTATTCTCTCATCCACTCAATCACTCTAATATCACTAATAGGCAGTCCTTTAAGGATTTTCTTAACTTCTCGTGTATTTAAGCAAAAACTATTATTATTATAGTAATGGGTATATATATAATCCATATCATTTTCTGTCATTAATAAAGTTGCAATTGTATCTTCTATACTCCCTAAGGGCGCTCTATCAATATGACTGTATTGGAAGGTAGCTTCTAGCCTAGTACCCTTTCCTTTTTCCGAATCAATTTTAAAGCTTCCATTACACTGTACTGCGGCAGCTTTAAATAAGGATATACCTAACCCTACTTTCCTTGTGGTTCTTGTAGTAAAAAAGGGGTCCTCTACCTTTTTTAAGGTATCTTCATCCATTCCAACGCCATTGTCAATAATTTTAATAGTCATTAAGTCTTCAATAATATCCTCACAAACTGTAATTTCTACTAAGCTAGCCTCTGCTTTAATAGAATTTTGTACGAGGTCTAATATATGTAGCGCTAATTCCTTCAAACTTTTTCCCCCTTATCAAAATGTTTATCCTATTAAAAAGATTATAGTCTACTTAATAGGATAAAGGGCAGCTAAAATATCTTGAATTTTTTTACTGGATGTTTTAATAAAAAATTCTCTTTCTAATATTTCTCCTAGGGCGTGGGCATCGGAGCTAATAATCTTATTATACTTAGCAAGGTATGGATGTCGTTTAGTTAAATTGGTGTAATCACAATTTTTCGTAATTTCCACTGTTTTTAAACAAAAGTCTGGGGAAATGAATCCTAAGTTAGAAAGAATACTAAAGCTATTTCTATCAATATGAGCTGGTATTGGAATACCCCCTAACCCCTTTATTTCCCTAATAATTTCTTTAAGAGGTAAGTTAATTGCATTAATAAGTAAATAATTGTAATCCTCTACAATATTATCGTCCTCATCGTATATATATTGATTTCCAAATAATTTTGGGCTGTTGGGCGCTTTGGGTAGTGTATCATCTAGTATCAGTTGAAATTCAAGGGCAGCACTTATATTTTGAAATAGTGCCAGTAGGTGAACCTCTTCTTTTGTAGTTATTTCTATACCTGGAATACATATAATATTGTGCTTTTTAGCTACATTCACAAAACTTCTGAGGTTTTTAGTAGAGTTATGGTCTGTAATAGCTATAGCATCTAATCCTTTTAAAACAGCCATTTGTATGATGTTATTTGGAGTCATATCATTACTTGAGCAAGGAGATAAACCACTGTGTATATGAAGATCAACTGCTATTGTCATTTTATTTCTATTAATTTAGCAATCTCTGTAGCTAGTTGATATGCACTGTAATCACATCTTAACAGTGGTATACCTTCTTCATCAGCTTTGTTTTTTGTTACCTCTTCTATTTCTGCACTTTCTACTATAATAACGCAGGCAGCTTCTCCTAACGCTGCAACGGCAATAACATTAATATTTGTCTGGATTGTAATCCAGGCTTCCCCATACTTCAAATGAGCCATAACCCAGCTCAATAAATCTCCTATATAAACACCACTTATCTCATTATCTAAACCCTGCTGTCCCCCTACTAGTTCTAACGATAGCTTTTCCATTAATTGTTTAACAGTAATCATACTTCATCTCCTTTATTTTGACTCTGTTGACAATTGTTATAAATAACCACATATAGTTTTGTATACTGACCTATTACGGATTCAATTTTAAATTCATCAGAGCATCTTTTGATATTTGGTAGACCCATTCCAGCACCAAATCCCAACTCCCTTATTTTTTCTGAAGCTGTTGAATAACCAGCCTTCATAGCCAACTCTATATTTTCAATGCCAGGTCCACGGTCTACTGCAGTAATTACTATTTTTTCAGGTTCAATATCCACTTCTATATATCCGCCTTCTGAGTGTATAATGATATTCATTTCAGCTTCGTAGGTGGCTATTGCAATTTTTCTAAGCTTTTCAGAATTAATTCCCAGTTGTCTTAATGTTTTTTTTATATTGCTAGATGCTTGTCCTGCTCTTATAAAGTCATCTTTTTCTACTGGATAGTTTAACTTAATAACCCTCACACCCTCCTAGCAGTATTGAATTTACTGGCTTTTATTTATGTACAATATTAGCTCCCTTTAAACCTTTAGAATATAATATGCCAGAGCTAACATACATAATATTCTGTGTTGACATAATAACAATTCCATTTTCTTTTGCCAATTGTATTGTATGCTCGTCAGGTTTTTTTCCCCGTACAAAGACTACAGCGGCAATGTCCATCATTTCAGCAGTTCGAATTGTATGAGAATTTACCAAGCCTGTTAATAGCAAGGTTTTATCATCAACAAACGCTAGAACATCACTCATCAAATCACATGCAAATGCAGTTTTCACTTCTTTGTCTAAAAATTCATCCCCCGATAAAATCTCCGCTCCTAATAATTCTTTAACTTCTTTTAATGTCATTTAATCACCTCCATTTAAGTTTATCATTTGATAGTTTCTAAAATTCTAAATATACTGTCTAAAAACAAGCTGTGTACCCTATACAGATTTTCTTCATCCTCTAGCAATTCTTGAGAACGTTTAATATTGCTTTCTTGATGATACAGCATTTTATCAATAACTTTTTTTTCGGGTATACCTTCAGGCAACTCCTTATCTTGGATGGATTCGGCTAACCTTTTTACTATTTTTTCCTGTTCTAGTAATAGTTCTTTATAGCTCCTCAATTCACCTTCTTTTTCAATAAAATTATACCATTCTTTTGACTGTTTATCCATTATTTCAATTAAACTATTTAACTCTTTAACAATGCCATCCCCCAACTGCTGCTGAGTCTTTGGATAGGTTAATTTCTTAGATGCCGAATGTACTTCACTTATATAGGCATCTGGATAAAATTCCTTTACTTTAGGTAATTGTCCTTCTACAAATTCTCTTTCTGTTAATCCTAGAGTATAGACCTTGTAAACATTATCCATCTTATAAATTAAATGAGAGAGTTTGTTTTCATTTAATTCAGCTATAAAATCTTCTATGTTACTAGTATCAGATACACTGGCTACCTGTATCATATAAATAGAAAGGGGAGATAAATCTTTATAAATCATATCTTCCTCCCCATTGTTTTTAACTTGATTTCCTGACTCTTCTATCTCTTCATCTTCTTCAATAAATATCACTTCTTCTTCATCATTGATAATTCCTTGTAATTCCTCTTCTTCTAATGTCATATCAGAATATAAAACTGGCATCACTAATCTTTCTGTTATTCTAGAACCAATAAATATTGCACTTAAAGGAATAATTACCAAAAACAATATAATTAAACCATAATTATAGTTTCTTTTAGTTCTCCTAACAGCAAACCTTTTTCCCCTCATAATAATTCCTCCAATTCCTAATGTTTATTAATCTTTACATCTGTTTAATGATTTTAAATTTAAATCTTCTTAACTTATAATATTTCTTGAACCCTTGTCTTATTATATATATAATAAGGGTTAATAAAATTATTCCATAATTGTAAGTAATTCTATGATGAAAAATATTGTCCAACAATTTTTAAAAGAAAAAATTTCTCTAGAAATCCTTCAAAATCGTTGGACAAGTCTGGTTATAGTACTGCAGAAAAAACCTCAAAAACCAACGAAACAGGCATAAAAGCCTGTTTCGTTGGTTTATTTCAATGTTATAATCTCACTGCAGTTGAATATCTATTTTTATAGGTGTTCTCATTTAAAGAAGAAATAATAACCCTCATGTTACCGCCAGAGGATGCATGAATAAATTCATTGTTACCAACATAAATCCCAACATGATTGATTGTTTTACTGCTTCCATTATTAAAAAACACCAAATCTCCTATCTGAAGCTGATTTCTACTTACCTGTGTTCCTACATTTGCTTGACTCCTAGAAGTTCTTGGTAAATTAATTCCTTTTTGTTGTAAATACTCCTTATAGTATGTATTAAATATATAGTATGTAAAGCCTGAACAGTCAAAGCTGTTAGGTCCATTACCAGCGTACCTATAGGGACGTCCTATATATTTTTCTGTTATAGATTTTATATTGCTTAAAGTATTAGTTCTAGAGCCAGAACGACTTACTTGTGTTGATACATTGATTTGTAACTCAATCATATCACTTTTTATCCATCCTTCTGTAAAATCCTCTGTCAAAATATGATACCAACCATCTTTATAGTCCTTTATATAAATAGTATGGTTTTTATTTAGTGTTATAGTAATGGGTGCCCCTGAGCTTGCTTCTGCTCTTACAGAGCTATCGTCATTAAGTACAATAGCTTGAGGATAATTGGGTACTAGCTTTACATAATTAGCATTGACAAAACCTTTTACCCCGTTATTTAGTTGAACTTGATACCATTCTTTCTCTTCTTGAATGATAATTGTCTCTGTTCCATTGGGTACCTTCGAAATAATGCTATTATTTGTTGACGGTCCAGATCTAACATTCAGTATACTGGCCGTAGTGACTCCTTTTTTTATTGTGTTCTTCTTATCATTTAATAAAACAATGTCTTTATACATCCAACCTTCGGTAGAATTGTCCTCTAGTTTTACAAAATACCAATCCTCCTGTTGTTTATGTATACTTACTTCTGTTCCAATCTTCAAGGTCTCTGTTATCTTTCCTGCAAAGTCTGGTGATTTTCTTAAGATACCTTGGCTAGCAATGATTGTAGCTGAAGGATTTTCTGCAGCTGCAAAAGAGGTTGACAATAAACTGAACATCAATATAACTATTAACATCTGTAGGTTTCTTGTTTTTAACTTTGTCATAAATTTCACCACCCAATACTTACTAAACTTTTATCATTAATAAGTATTTTCTATTTATTTGTTAAAACTCCTCTTTTTTCGAAAAAATTCTTGTTATTATGAAAACTTTTTTTGCATAGACTATTAAAATTATATTGTTACTATGATATAAAATTTAAAGGGGCAAAGAAAACACTTTGCCCTTTAGGAATTGGTTATATTAATACCATAAAATATTTCTGTCATTTCTTTATTTAGATTTTGAAGAATTTCATTTCTTCCTTCCTCGTCCAAATCTTTTTCCTTCATTTCAAATAGATAATTGTCTAGATCAATATCTTTGATCTTCATTTTTGTATGAAATATATTAGATTGATAGATATTCATATCAATCAGACTATATTTATCAATTGTTTCCTGTTGAATAAAATCCTGTATAGAACTTATCTCGTGATCTATAAAATACTTAGATCCTTTTATGTCTCTAGTAAATCCCCTGACTCTATAGTCAATTGTAATGATATCTGAGTCAAAACAACCTATCAAATAATTTAAAGCCTTTAAGGGGGAAATGGTTCCACAGGTAGACACATCTATATCTACTCTAAAGGTGCTAATATTATTTTCAGGGTGACTTTCAGGATATGTGTGAACAGTTACATGACTTTTATCTAAATGGCCTACTATATTTTCTCTAATTGGCGTTATAACTCCTCTATTGCATGATGGATCCAGTACATACAAAGGTACTTCTTCCTCTGAAATTAGTAGGGTTACACTTGCCCCTTGGGGATCGTAATCCTGCTTGGCCACATTTAAAACGCTAGCTCCTATAGTTTTTGTAACGTTTTCTAGTATTTTAGTCAGCCTCTCAGAGTTATATTGTTCATCAATATACTCGATATATTTTTTACGATCTTCCACTGTTTTAGTATAACAAATATCATAAATATTAAAACTTAAAGATTTTGTTAAATTGTTGAACCCATATAATTTTAATTTGTTTTTAGTTAATTTTGCCAACCTCATTCCCCATTTCTATTTATTTCTCTCACAAAATTATACAGCTTATATTTTTATTGTCAAGTCTGAGTTTGGTAGTACATAAAATTTAATATTTACTCGTATATTAGATTTTGCATTTAAAAGATAAATATTCGTAAAAATAGCATCGTTATATATTGTGGATATAAATAATACACCTTCCTATATGGATGTTGTCTCCAACATCCATATAGGAAGGTGTTGTGCTTGTACATTGATATTGCCCGATTTTAAGCTTCCTTCCAATTGTGGTGGACCGCTTGAACATCATCGTTATCCTCAAGCATATCAATCATTTTTTCCATTTTCTTGATATCTTCTCCCTCTAGCACTGCTTCTGTTTGAGGGATATAAACTACATCAGCTTCAATAAATTGATAACCTTCTTCTAAAAGACTATCCTTCACTGTAGGAAAGTCTTCTGGCAAAGTAATAATTTCGTAGGCTTCGTCTTCTACTAAAAAATCCTCCGCTCCTGCCTCAAGAACTGTCATCATTAGTGTTTCTTCGTCTATTTCTTCATTTTTCTCTATAATAATCTGTCCTTTTCTATCAAATAGAAAGGATACACAGCCAGTAGTTCCTAGGTTGCCACCGTTTTTGTCAAAGGCATGTCTTACTTCACCAGCGGTTCTATTTCTATTGTCAGTTAAAGCCTCTACAATAACAGCCACACCGTTAGGTCCATAGCCCTCATAATTGATTTTTTCGTATTGGTCTCCTCCAGCGTCTCCTGCAGCTTTTTTAATGGCTCTATCTATATTATCATTTGGCATATTGCCTGCTTTAGCCTTATCTATAGCACTCTTTAAACTAGCATTATATTCTGGATCAGTACCACCTTCCCTTGCTGCAACAGTGATTAATCTAGCTAGTTTTGTATATATTTTTGCTCGTTTGGAATCTTGCTTTGCTTTTCGGTCTTTAATATTACCAATTCGACCCATACTATAATCCTCTCCTTATCCTTATTAACTTTTTACAAATAAATTTTATCATAAGGTATCATAGGAATCAATTTATATATTCATCTTAGGAAAGGATGGCATTTGTCTTTTGTGTTGAGAAATTCTATGAAGTCTCTCTATTACACTTTTGTCCCCTTGGCTTATGGGTTTGCCTGCCAAGTAATTATCAATACTATTATAGGTGACACCCATTTCTATTTCATCTGTCTGCCCCTCCCATAAACCTGCAGAAGGAGCCTTGTCTAAAATATTTTGTGGTATTTCCAGTATTTTAGCCCATTCATAAACTTCTTGTTTTTTTAAGGAGGCTATGGGTAATAAATCTACACCACCATCGCCATATTTAGTAAAATACCCTGTGTATATTTCAGCAGCATTATCTGTGCCTACTACAAGATAGTTTAAATTGTTGGCTATTGCATAAAGGGTACTCATTCTAAGTCGAGCTCTTAAATTTGCATCCATTATTCTCAAGTTTTTTTCATCATATAGATTTTCATTTTTAAGCTCATCAATAACTTTTTTTATTAACTCATCATGCTGAAGGGTGAGGTCGATGGTAAAATGGGAAATTCCACATTTTTCACATACTAAAATACCATCCTCTATATCCTTAGCACTACTTTTTACTGGTAGTATAACCCCAAGGGAATTATCAGGAAAGGCTTTTTTAATTAAATTTGCTACTACTGCAGAATCTATACCTCCAGATATTCCAACGATTAATCCCCTAGTTCCAGAATCATCCACCTGTTGTCTTAGCCAATCCACCACTAATTGAATTTTTTGTTGTATTTCTTTTTCCATCTTAACTATTCTCCTCTCTACTTAACATAAAAGAATCTTTGATTCTGGTTTGAAATTTTACAAATAAACAACTATGAAGCATCGGTACTTTTAATGAGCTTGCTGACACTGTCTTTTTTAGATGCTAAACTATGATGAATAGTTTTATTCTATATGGTTAAATTAATTTTATTCAAGGGGCTTTTTATTGCCACCTTATTTATTGAGGTGAGTCATATAATGAAAAATCTTTATTGGCTAAAAATTATTTTAGTAGGATTTGTAGCAGGTATTGTTAATGGTTTGTTTGGAGCAGGTGGCGGTACTATTGTTGTTCCTGCTTTAAATTTTGTTTTTGGCGTTCCTCAGCATAAATCCCATGCCACCGCTATATCTATTATCCTCCCTTTTGCTATTATTAGTAGCTTTATATACTATAGGAATGGTTTCACTGCATTCGATGTTACTTTTAAAGTGGCTTTAGGAGGAATCGTGGGAGCCTACATTGGCTCAAGAGCTTTAAGTCACTTTTCCGACAGTTATTTAAGAAAAATATTTGGAGTGTTTATGATCTTAGCAGCATTGAGGATGGTGTTTTAATGGCAATATTTATATTAGGTTTATTAGCAGGGATTATTGGAGGAATGGGAATAGGTGGGGGAACCATTCTTATTCCTGGTTTAATCTTTTTAACAAACTTTAAACAACAAACTATACAAAGTATTAACCTGCTTTCTTTTATCCCTGTAGCGATTGTAGCTTTGTACATTCATATAAAAAACAAAGACATCCTATTTAGGCTTAGTTTGCCAATAATATTTTTTGGTCTTATAGGGGCTTGGGCAGGTTCTAAATTGGCTTTAACATTGCCTTCTTCTACACTAAGGCGTATGTTCGGTATATTTCTTCTGGTTATGGGTATCTATGAAATCATATGCAAAGACAAGGTCAAAGTCAAAAAAAAGTAGGATAAAAAAATTTATCCTATTCTCCTAAAGCTACTAGTACACAATCATAATATACAATATTTAGATTAAAGTCCTCTGCTTTATCAATAGTTTCTTCATCAAAGGTTCCAGGTTGGAACCAAACATAGTCTATTCCTAGGTCTTTAATCTCATCTAATATTAATTTGCTTACTTTAGGCCCCACCACCATATTTACACATTCTAGATTTTGTGGTAAATCCTTCAAAGACTGATAGATTTTATCTCCCTCTATTTCTTCATATTTAGGATTTATACCATATACAGTGTAGCCATGGGCCTTTAATTTCTTATAAATCTTGTAACCAAACTTTTCTGTATCGGGTGTAGCGCCGACAACAGCCCAAACCTTCCTGTGGAGCATTTCCTTTTTATTTTTTTCAATTGTATCCATAATCTCATCCTCCTACTTTGTTTAATAATGGTATTATAGTTTTTTTACCCATATATTAAGTAGTTATTCTAATTTAAATAATTATTTTTCCATCTAACTCTGTTAGGTACTTCTCTTGTTTTTCCGTTATGTCACACCTAGCATTTGTCCATTCAGTAGCTTGCTTTTTAAATTTATCTACTTCATCCCATTTAATATACACAAAAAAATGAACAGCATCATCATATTCTATATCCTTCAGTAGATATTTGTTTTGTAATATTTCATTTTGTACTTTTCCCAGTAATGTATAGTCGATCTTTATATGTAATAGCCTATAGGCTCTTTTAATAATAATTCTAGAAGTTTCTAATGCAATTTTAGCACCTTTCGTATAAGCTCTAACCAGACCTCCAGTCCCTAATTTCACACCACCAAAATATCGTGTTACAACTACTACTGTATTCCTAAGATTTTCTTTTTTTATCAGTTCTAAAACTGGAATTCCGGCTGTTCCCGAAGGTTCCCCATCATCACTATAACGCTGTATTTCATTGTTTTGTCCTAAAACATATGCTGGAACATTATGGGTTGCATCCTTATGTTTTTTTTTGATTTCTTCAATAAATCCAATTGCTTCCTCCTCTGATACTACGGGCTTGGCATATCCTATAAATCTAGATTTATCAATAATTATTTCGTTAACTCCAAATTGGTATAGAGTGCGATATTCCTTTAGCATTGTTCCTCATTCCTTTATTATAGCTTAATTATACCATTCATTATTATACCACATTTTTGATATTTTTTCATAAAAAGAAGCAGCTTTGATGCTTTTGCTGCTTCTCTACTTTATAAATTAGACGGCTACCTTCTCTTTTTTCTCCTTCATCATTTCCTTATACTTTTTATAGGATAAATTAACCAAGGATTTATCCTGACTGTAGGTAATCATTTCAATTGCTTCGTCTATACAGTAAAATCCTCCTTCTTTAAAGTTCATGTTTTTATTTAGTTGAAATTCTTTTCCTTTTGTCGCCATAATATACCAAGTAATTTGATTGCAAACTGGTTGTTTTCTGGAAATAGAAAAAAATTCGTAACATGTCTCCCCTGCTGTGGATAGAATTTCAGCATCAATACCGGTTTCTATCTTAACACGACTTAATGCCGCATCAATGGAAGTTTCATCATTACGAATTTTTCCTTTAGGCAATACCCATTCATTTTTTTCGTTCTTTAGGAGAAAAACTTGATTTGCATAGAAGACGACTCCGCCTGCACAATTTCTAAAAATCATGGTTAAAACCTCCCTTAACTGTAGTTACTTATTATCATACACCAAATCTAAAATTTTTACAATGTTTTTTCAGAATATTAAATCAAGTTTTGCAAAATAGTTATTCTTATGCTATATAGTATGCTCAATAATTTTTAAAAAATTACAATAATTTCTAAATCATTTTCATTTTGATTTATTTAGGATTATGATCATATTATAAAGAGTCACCCAGTTATAATTTTTTATTAATGTCTATAGATTCTGTTCCCCAATAGAATTACTATAGATAGCAGCCTCCCTTTTTTCAAAAAAGAGAGGCTGCTATCTATAGTAATTGAAATTTTTTATATTTATGATAATTAATATCTTCTATTTTTACCTTTAAAACTATACCTGTCTCTATATATTCTGAAGATACTATCTCTGCATCCTCATGAAGCTGTGAAGCTATATTACCTTGATTATAGGGGATTAAAAACTTTGTTTCAATAAATTTCTTTCCTATTCCCTTATCAATCATCTGTATTAAGTGCTCTAAGTTCTTCCCGGTAATAGCAGAAACAAAAACTGAATTTTCATCTTTGGGTATGTCAATGTCATATGCTAGTTTGTCACATTTATTAAATACATTAATAACTTTTTTATTCTCAACACCCAATTCCTTCAGTACCTTTAATGTTGTTGATTTTTGTAATTCATAATTTTCATTAGAAGCATCGATGATATGTAATAAGAGGTCAGCGTATTTCACCTCTTCTAATGTAGCCTTAAAAGCCTCTACTAAATCATGGGGCAATTTGCTTACAAAGCCAACTGTGTCCGTTAAAAGAAATTCTATATTATTGGATAAAGATATCTTTCTTAAAGATATATCTAGTGTAGCAAAAAGCTGATCTTTTGTGTATACTTCTCTTTTTTCATCATAATTTTCACTTTTCCGCAATAAAACATTCATTAGGGTAGACTTTCCTGCGTTAGTATATCCTACTAATGCAACAATAGGCAACTCTGATTTTAATCTTTGATTTCTTTGGACTTCTCTATTTTTTTTAACTTCTTTAAGTTGAGACCTTATATCATCAATTCTTCTTAAAATATGTCTTCTGTCGGTTTCTAGCTTCATTTCTCCTGGCCCTCTAGTGCCTATACCTCCACCTTGCCGAGACAACTGCTTTCCTAGGCCTGACAACCTTGGTAACCGATACTTTAATTGAGCTAGTTCTACTTGCAGTTTTCCTTCTTTTGTTTGGGCTCTTTGAGCAAATATGTCTAGAATTAAAGTAGTGCGGTCGATAACATCAATTCCAATCATCGTTTCTAAATTTCTTATTTGGGCTCCTGATAATTCATCATTAAAAATAACTACATTTACATCATGATTCCTGCATATCTCTGCTATTTCTTCAACTTTTCCTTTCCCAATATAATGGGCAGGATGAATGGCCTGTTTATTTTGTACTGTTGTAGCCACAACCTCTGCTCCCGCAGCTTTTGCTAATTCCTCTAGTTCCTCCATAGATTCATCTAGCATTTCATTTTCTGCTTTCCTAGTAATATTCATACCTACAAGTACTGCTCTAATTGTTGGTGTTTCTAGTTCTTCTATTTTCATCCTTTTCTTCACTCCTGTAGTTTATCCTGTATTTACCTTTATATATCATAACTGAAATATCATGGCTATTTCAATAGCTTATCTTTTTATTCCCCATAAAGTGGTGTAATATTTAAAAATTGATCTTTAGGAACATGAATATAGTTCATTGGTACCCTACCTACAATAACAGTTTCAGCCACGGGAATATAGGTAGTTACTTCAATAGTATTGGAACTAAAGGGTATAATTACCCGGACTTTCGTATTTACAATTAAAAATATACGGTGTCTTGTTTGGTTAATACCAGATTGCTCAAATTCTGTACCAAAGTTTACGTCCACCATACCTAAGGGAGTTACAGTCAATTTTATTTTAGGACCATACTGTGCTAACAATTGGCTTCCTAGGGCATTTCCTAGGGGAATACGTTCAGCTGTTGTTTGGATTTGCTTTAAATGTTCTTGAATGGTTAATGCTACATCAGAAGCTATCTTATTCATCATCATAGTATTAGCTTGCATTAGAGTAATATTGCCCTCATCATCTTCTTTAACAGTTATTAAATCCTCATATTTAATCTCTTGTTTAACCACTACACTAACAGACTGGTTAATAGCTTTAGTAGTTATTTCCTGAGCCTTCAGTTCACCTATTGCTTGTACAGTAGGCATAATCTTATTATCAATATATAGAAATGTACCAGTTGCTACCATCATTACAAAAACTAGGAATATATATGCTTTGTACTTTAAATGTCTTTTTCTCTTTTTTATGTACAAAAAAATCATCCCCTTCTATATATTATATGTGGGATTTCAGCTTTTGTGAAAATTTATTGGAAAGTATTTTGACTTTCTTATATAAATTATGTATAGTAGGATAGATACTTTAACAGCTTGTATGTTTTATGATATAATATTATAGTCATCTTCATCTTTATAATAGGATTTGGTTATAGCATAAGAGCATATGAATTTTTTTATTGGTTAATAATGATAAAGAGAATGTTTGTAATGTTACTTTTATTGATGAATTATTATTTATTATTTTTTAGCAGCCTTTTAACTTTAAGCACGGAGGTATAAATATGTCACAAAAAAAACAACCAGAAAAACCAAATAAATCAAGAAAAAAAACAAAAAGTAGTACAAGGAAAAAGATTATTTTAAGTATCATTATAACTCTTCTGGTAATCGGCTTTATTACTGCTGGTGCTGTAGTAGGGATAGTAGCCGGTATTATCAAAGATACAGAACCCATTGATGCCTCTAATATTTATGATTTGCTGGATGAGAGTTCCTTTATATTGGATGCAGAAGGACAGGTTCTTGAAAAGGTTCAAGCCAATGGTTACAGAGATATTGTGGAATATAACCAAATTCCACAGCACTTAATTGATGCCTTTATCGCTATTGAAGACGAACGTTTTTGGACTCATAATGGCCTTGATTTTCGTCGTATTTTTGGTGCTGCCTGGACAAATATCCGTACTGGATCAAGACAAGGGGCTAGTACTATTAATCAGCAATTGGCAAAAAATTTGTATTTAACCCATGAGCAAACTTATACCAGAAAAATTCAAGATATGTATTATGCTATCCAATTAGAGGAACAGCTTTCAAAGCAACAGATCCTAGAAGCCTATTTAAACACTATTTATTTAGGTAGTGGAGCCAATGGTGTTCAAGCAGCTGCACAAATTTATTTTTCCAAGGATGTATCAGAGTTAACTATTGCTGAATCCGCCATTATTGCAGGGATTGCTAGGAACCCTCGTCGTTATTCACCAATCTTAAGTTTAGAGAAGGATCAAGTTGATGAAGATAAGCATTATGTTTTAGATGATAGGGATCCTCTAATTACTATTATCTATCAAGATAGCTTCCAGCCTAGACAAAGACTTGTTTTAAATAACATGAAAAGATTAGGAATGATTAATGAGGATGAATACCAAAAGGCTTTAGATGAAGATATTAAATCCAACTTAAAACCTAATCGTATGGTTGCAGAGGAATTTTCTTCATATTTTGGTGATTTAGTAAAAGATGATGTTATAAAAGCTTTTATGGATAATGGTTACTCTAGAGAAGAGGCCAGCACCTTACTTTCTTCTGGAGGTCTTAGAATATACAGTACAATGGATTCAAGAATACAAAAGATTTTAGATGAAGAATATGCAAAGCAAGAAAATTTCAAAAACCCTAGAACTGGACAAAACTTACTAGAGGTTGGGGAGGATGGTAATGTTCAGCCTCAATCTGCCATGGTGATTATGGACCATACTACAGGAGAGATCAAAGGTCTTATAGGTGGAAGAGGGTTTACTGGTCGTAAGATTTATAATAGAGCTGTAAATCCTAGACAACCTGGCTCCTCCATCAAACCCATCGCTGTATATACTCCAGCAATTGATAATGGGTTTACAGCAGGAACAGTAATTGATGATATTCCAATTTATTTTAATAAACAAGAACCAACAAGACGTTGGCCTACTAATGTTAATAGTAACCAGTATAGGGGCTTAATTACAATAAGAGAAGCCATTCGTCATTCTAGTAATGTTGGTGCCGCCGCAACACTACGTCAGCTAGGAAATTACAATGATAATACAGCCTTTAACATTATGCTTGACTATATGGACAAATTTGGTATATCTACTGTTGTAAGGCCTGAAAACAGCATTAGAGGAAACTCTGATTACACCTATTCCTCTGCCCTAGGGGGTATGACTAAAGGTGTATCTCCATTAGAGATGACAGCAGCCTTTGGGACATTGGCTAACCAGGGGGTTTATACAAAACCTATTACTTTCACAAAAGTTACAGACCGACATGGAAATCTAATTCTTGAAAAAAATTCACAGAAAAATCGTGTTGTAGCTCCTGAAACAGCCTATTTGATGACAGATATGTTAGTAACTGCCGTTAACAGTGGTACCGGAACAAGAGCTAGATTGAAGAATACACAAATTCCTGTAGCAGGAAAAACCGGGACAACCAATGAAAGACTAGATGCTTGGTTTGTAGGTTATACCCCCTATTATACAGCTGCTACTTGGATAGGTTATGATACCAATCAAAAATCTCTTCCTGATGGTGGTGGTGCACTGGCAGCCCCTGTATGGAAAAGTGTAATGGATCGAATCCACGAAGGCATGAGTGCTAAAAGCTTTGAAAATCCAGGTAATCTTGTTAGAGTAAATATCTGTAACGTATCTGGGAAGTTACCTAATGAGTATTGTTCATTAGATCCCCGTGGTAGCAGAGTGATATCTGAACTCTTTATCAGTGGAACACAGCCTACTGAATCCTGCGATGTCCATGTACTGGCGGATATTCATGTCCCTACAGGGAAATTAGCTACTGAACATACACCACCTTGGGAAATAGAGTCAAGAGTCTTTATACAAAGACCTGTTCCCTACTATCCCGAGGAGCACAGTGGTTACAAGCCCGATGATTATATTTATGAATTGCCAAAAGAATATTATGACCCACTTAAGGATGGTGGTGGTGTCCCCCCTTTTGGGGACGACTCTACAGATGGTTCAATAGATGATGATGGGTGGTTTGATGATTTATGGCCAGATGATGATGATGAAGATCCCATAGATGATATTATTGATTCTGTAGATAATAACTAAACAAATAAATTAAGAGCAGAGAAAAAATTCTCTGCTCTTAATTTATTTATCATGCTTATCTTTAGTTCTTAGAAATGCTGGTCTGCTACTGACATCTGGAATAGGCTGTCTAAACAATATGGTTCTTAAGGCCTTTCCATCAAATGGTATGAGGGGCCATAGGTATTTAGTATCTCCATAGCCTTTAGTGCTGAACAATGTAATTAACATAATTAAAATACCAATTACAAAGCCGTATATTTTCCCAACTCCTGTTAATATGATTAATAACAGCCTAAATAATCTAACTGCATAAGAAAATTCTATACTGGGGGTTGCAAACATCCCTATACCTGCCACCGCCATATACAGGACTGTTTCTGGTACAAACCACCCTACATCAACAGCAAATTCACTTAAAAGGAGGGCCCCAATAATACCTAATGATGTAGATAATGTATTAGGTGTATGTATTGATGCAATCCTTAACATGTCTAACCCAATTTCAAGAATTAGAAATTGTATATATAAGGGTATATTTGCATCTTCCTTTGGACCAATAAATTGAATAGCCTCAGGCAGCTTTTGATTATAGAATACCCCCAATAACCATAGTGGTGGTAAAACAAAGGAAAAGAAAATACCTAGTAGTCTTACCCACCTAATATAAGTCCCTACAGATGGCGCTTGGTAATAATCTTCTGCATGCTGGGTAAAATGGAAAATCGTTACAGGTAATATCATAACACTGGGGGAAGTGTCCACAATAATAATGATATGTCCTTCTAACAAATGGGCTGCAGCAACATCAGGCCTTTCTGTAAACTTTGCCTTAGGAAAGGGATTCCATCCCCCACCTAGTATGAATTCCTGTAGGGATTTTTCTGCCATAGTCAATGCATCGATATTAATTTCATCTATTTGATTTTTCAATTTTTCAACTAAATCCTTATTGGCTATATCTTTAATATATCCAATTACTATATCACTTTTTGAACGGGTTCCTACTTTTGTAATTTCAAAGCAGAGCTTTGGATCCCTAATTCTCCTTCTAATAAGGGCTGTATTAAATATAATTGTTTCTACAAATCCATCCCTTGACCCTCTAGTTACCCTTTCTAAATCCGGTTCCTCAGGACCTCTTATGGGATATTCTCTAACATCTATAATAATAGCTTCCTTTTCTCCATCAATAAGCAAGGCTAAGGCTCCAGATAATATCCAATCCTGTATAGTTTCTACTTCATCCTCTGTTTCTACTTCTAAATAGGCTATTTTGCTTTTTATTAATTTTTCTAGGGTATTGATAGCAATGTCTTCCTTCTTTAAATTTTGAAGGGTCCCCATAATCCATACCATGACATCATCCTTAGCAAAACCATCAATAAAAAGCATTAAAGCATCCTTGTTGGCAACCTTTATCTCTCTATCAACAATATCAAAGGATTGACCAATCCCTAAGTTATCTGTAAATATCTGTTTGTTTTCCTTGAGTTTTTGAGCTATTTTCATAACCTGCTCCACTCCTATTTAATATTTCTTCCAGTGCCTTTGTAATAATAGGGGCTCCTTTTCTTGGATCATCCTTGCCCTTCATCTTACCAATATCACCAACTCCAACTACTATAGGAACGCTGCACTGCTCTACAATATCTACTGTATCCCCATACAATACCTTATCTGAAGTAGGATTCCCATCTTTGTCTACTGCTTTATCAATAATATTTCCATGATTATCTATAGAAAAGTCAGGATGTACACCCTCCACATCCTTGGTATTTGATGCTACAACCACCACTCCTAATACTTGTATTTTATCATTCTCAATAAGCTTACATAATATCTCCTCACCTACTCCCATATTTTCGTTTCCTTCATCATCCACCATCACAACTACAGGATCATGGACTGCCTCCTCTATGAACTTTATAATCTCTTTATCATTAATGGGAGTAGGATTGCCTCCAGACTTTGAAATGCATCTACCGCCAATATTTCTGACGGCCACTTCAATTGCTTTTTTTGCACATCTATCTCCATCTGTAACTAATATAACTTTTCTTTTTTCCTCCATTTTATGCTCCTTTATGGTTTGGTTTTAGGATCAAATATAATTGACATAATATAACCAAATACGATGGCCGCTGTAATTCCTCCAGCTGTAGCCTGTACTCCCCCTATAAAAGCTCCCATTAAGCCATTTTCCTTAACACCATTCATGGCCCCTTTGGCTAATGAATATCCAAATCCTGGTAAAGGTATAGTTGCCCCTGCACCACCTATTCTTACTAAAGGTTCATAAACTCCTAAAGCTGTTAGAATTACCCCAGCTGTTACAAATATAACCAGTACGTGGGCGGGGGTTAATCTAGTTGCATCCATCAATAGCTGACCTAATAAACAAATGAAGCCTCCCACTATAAAAGCATTAATATAACCCATCTCGTGCTACACCTCCTAGCCATCTAATCCACCTTCTATTGTGACTGCATGGGCAATACTAGGAATCGATTCCCCCTGCTGAATACTAGTAGGAGATAGTAAGGCACCTGTGGAAACCAATAGAATTTTATTAAACCTTTTCTCCTTTAACATTTTATATAGGTATCCAGAAAATACTACAGCTGAACATCCACATCCACTGCCCCCCGCATGGGTATCTTGTTTATCATGGTCGAATATTTCAACACCACAATCCTTTAGCTTTTTTTCAACATTGATGCCCTCTTTTCTCAATAAATCTCCGGCAATATTTCTACCTATTTTTCCTAAGTCTCCGGTTATAATCAAATCATATTCATCAGGAGAATTACCTATATCTTCAAAATGAGCTCTAATTGTATCTACTGCTGCTGGTGCCATTGCTGCCCCCATATTGTTGGCATCAATGATACCATAATCCAATACCTTCCCTGTCGTAATATGGGTTATGTAGGGCCCTTTACCCCTCTGGGCTATAACAGCAGCTCCTGCACCTGTTACAGTCCATTGGGTAGTAAGTGGCCTCTGATTCCCTAACTCTAAAGGAAATCTAAATTGTCTTTCAGCCGAAGAAAAATGGCTAGATGTGGTAGCTATTATATGATGACCATATCCACCATCAATCATCATGGCTGCTAGGCTTAACGCTTGAGCCATAGTAGAGCAAGCGCCAAATAATCCAAAATAGGGTATTTGTAAATCCCTAGCTGCAAAGGTTGAAGACATTAACTGATTTAGTAGATCACCAGCAAACAAGTAGTCAATATCTTCCAATGTAAGTCTTGCCTCCATAACAGCAGATTTTACAGCTTCCTTTAACATTTTGCTTTCCGCCTTCTCCCAACTATCTTCTCCATATAAATCATCTTGTAGTATATGGTGGAAATAATTAGACAGCGGTCCCTCTCCTTCCTTGGGACCAACAATAGAGTAGGTAGCAAGTATGGAGGGTGGGTTCAATAATTTAACTGTCTGTCTACCAATTTTTTTCTTTGTCATTGTTTCTTTCCCCTATAATCTTATGAAATAATAAATTATTCCTACGATAACAGATGTTGTAATACCATATACCAATACAGGGCCTGCTAAAACAAACATTTTTGCTGCTACCCCAAATACATACCCTTCTCTCTTAAATTCCATGGCTGGAGCTACAATGGAATTAGCAAAACCTGTAATAGGAACAATAGAACCTGCACCAGCTCTTTTCCCAATTTGATCATACACCCCTAAGCCCGTCAATAATGCTCCAATAAAAATCATAATTAATATAGTAGTATTGGTTGCATCTAAATGATTCATATCAAAAATACTTTCAATTCTACTGTGTATAAACTGTCCTATGACACATATACTTCCACCTATAGTAAAGGACCATATACAATTTTTTGCATAATTGGGCTTTGGGGATTTCTCTGCTACATAGTTTTGATAATCCCTATTATCTTTTAATAGTTTTTTTGACATTATGTCACCTCTAGGAATAAATGAATTCTATATTTAATCATCGTATTTCACTGACTTTTTTTTTCCCTTTTAATTTTTCTACGTGTATTTCAAAGGTCTTATCTTCAAATTGATGGATAGATTGCTTTTCCTCTATATTTTGCAGGATTAAAGGATTAATCTCTGGACTATCTCTGTACTGATTTAAAGTATTCATAAGATATCTTCTCCTTTATTGTTACTAATGGATAATTAACCAATGTATAAATGATCCTAGCATTTTTCCTGAAATTAAAGCATAGACCACATATATAACATATTCTTCTATTTGAAACCGTCTTACAACTACTGGGATAACATTCATTACTTCTGCTAAAGCTGATGCCAAAAGACCTATGAAGATACCCATAAATAAACCTATTATGGTAACGAAAATAATATTTGTATTGAAAGCATTTGTTGTTAAAGAAAAAAGAGATGCTATTGTAGCACTAATTATAATAGTATTTTCATAAATCCATATGTTTTTATAGGTTTTTGTTAATTGAGCTATCCTAGGAATAATGTCCAGTAGCGTAAGAAGAGCAACGATACCACTTCCTACTATAATGCCATTTGATAAACCAATTAATGGAATAATTATTTTCACCATGATAATCCCTTCTATTTATTATGTTTCTCACTATTATTTTTTATGTACTGATCTAGATTTTCTTGATATAGATGTACCTCTACTTCTAAAGGACTAGGCTCATTGTTAATTTTCTTTTTAAAAAAATGATTAAAAAATACAGACATCCCAATCCCAATTCCTAGAGAATAAGGTATTTGTAATAATAAAAGATTATCTGTTTCTTCTCCTGTTATAATTCTATAAATGGTTTTTTGGGTTTGAAGCATATCTACATCTGAATGAAAATTAATAATAGCTGTCATTGACCCTACAAATAGTAAAAAGCATACTAAAGCTACTCTTAAGGTTTTTTTTCTATCTTTAGCTACCATTTCATTATTTTCAATTGTAACTAATATATTCGGTTCTCCTATTACAGTAATAGCTGATGTTGGATAATATTTTTTAATTAAAGCAATGATCGATAATATACCTATTAAATGGTTGTTTTTATTGTGTAAATCTTCTATTTCATATTTAATATCTTCTATTTTTTTCTTTGTAATCGTATCCTCTATATAGACATCTACTAAATCCTTTAAAAAAATAGTCTTAGAGGCATTTATTTTTATTTTCCCTTTTGTATGTATATATATTTGATTGTGGGATTGATTTGTCATTTTATATCTCCACACTTTTAAAGAAGGTCTTATTCAAAACTAAATCCGCCCTATCTGGCTCTTGCTGTATTCTCCTATTATTTAAATAATACCAAGAGCTTAATGCAATAATTATAACACCTCCAATAATAGCTATTGCTTTATATTTTTTAATGCAATTTATCATTATATCACCCTCCTTAAATTTATTATGGGCTAAAAATGATTTTTAATTCTTATGATAGCTACGGCAAATTTTCACTAATTAGTGGATTGTCTTAATCATCACAAAAAAAAGAAGACTTTTCTTAAGTCTTCTTCATCAACTCCTTCATACACTGCAAAACCTTTTTTTCTATTCTTGAAACCTGTACTTGGGATATTCCTAAGATTTCTGCTATCTCTGTTTGGGTCTTATCTTTAAAATAACGTAGCATAATAATTTGACGCTCTCTAGCTTCTAATTTAGCTAAGGTATCCTGTAGTAATAACTTGTCAATAAGATCTGCATCATTTAAGGATTCGTCTTTGCTAATCTTGTCTATTAAGTATATGGGGGCTCCATCGTCGTGGTGGATAATATCATATAGATACTCTGGATGGGCATTAGAGTCTAGTGCCATAACGATTTCTTCTTTATCAATATTTAATTCAATAGCAAGCTCTTGCAACGTTGCTTCTCGCCCCAACTCCTTAAACAGCTTTTCTTTGGCTATTTTTACTTTAGAAGCTGTCTGCTTCAAATTTCTAGAAACCTTAATAATACCATCATCCCTTAGAAATCGTTTTATTTCTCCAACAATCATTGGAACAGCATAGGTTGAAAATTTTACATCATAACTAGAGTCAAATTTCTTAATAGCCTTTATTAATCCTATACAACCCAACTGAAATAAATCTTCCTTTTCATAGCCCCTATTAGCAAAACGATTAATCATACTTCTAACTAATCCAAGATTATGACTTACTAAAGTTTCTTGTGCCTGCATATCTCCTTTTTGGGCTTTTTTTATGAGCTCCATTGTTTCCTCATGCCCTAGTATTTCGTTGTACTCCCCTGAAAACGCTGGTATATTCATCTTATCTACCCCTTAATCTTCACTCAGGCTTTTAAACTTCTTCATCATAGTTATTTTTGTTCCCTTTCCAATCTCAGAATATACATCTATATAGTCCATGAAAGTTTCCATAACCGTAAAACCCATTCCAGAACGTTCCAGATCAGGCTTAGAAGTATATAATGGTTCTCTAGCCCTTTCTATATCTTCTATACCTATACCTTCATCTTCTACTATAATTTCCAATTCATCAGCATTTATTCTACATGTTATTGTTACTAAACCACTTTTATTTTCATATCCATGGATAATTGAATTGGTGACGGCTTCTGAAACAGCTGTTTTTATATCTGAAATTTCTTCAATAGTGGGGTCTAGTTGTGAAGCGAAGGCAGCTACAACAATCCTAGCAAAAGCTTCATTTTGAGACTTGTTATCAAACTCTAATTTCATATAGTTTTTGTATTCCATTCCATTACACTCCTTTACACACTTTTGAGAGCATCAGTTTTGTTTTTATATTTACCAATAATACGATACAAACCAGCCAAGCTAAATATTTTATCTATTTTTTCAGATACTTCCACTACTGCTACCTTTCCCCCAAGCTTATTGATATTTTTGTATCGACCAATAATAACCCCTATGCCTGAGCTATCCATAAATTTTAGCTCCTTTAAATCAAAAATTAAATTCTTTGAGCGTTTATTTATAATCATTTCATCTAGCTCTGTTCTTATTTGTTGTGCAACATGGTGGTCCAACTCTCCTTTTAGCTTTACAATTAGAGTGTTTTCTATAATTTCATAGTATAATTGCAAAATACTTCCCTCCCTATGGCTTTATAAATACTAGTTCGAGACATACTTAAACAACTCCTTCAGTGAAAAATAACTACTTTTGTAGATTTTTGAAATTTTATGTTGAAATAACTTTACAAAAGAAAATATGATCTTGTTTATTAAAAATACTGTATACAATATACTGTATCATGTGTTATAATTTAATTAACATTATATTTCTTAAAAAAGGAGTGGGGATTATGAATAATACTTATAAATTTAAAACTGCTAAGTGGACTGAAGGGATAGATGTAAGGAGCTTTATACAGGCCAACTATTCTCCCTATTATGGTAATCATGATTTTTTAGTAGAACCTACTGATGAAACTAAGAAGCTTTGGGATGAAGTGCTAAGACTCATGGAGCTAGAACGAAAAAACAATGGTACCCTTGATATAGATACTGATACGATTTCCACTATTATATCCCATCAACCAGGTTATATTGACAAAGATAGAGAAAAAATCGTTGGGCTGCAAACCGATATGCCTCTTAAAAGAGCTGTTATGCCCTATGGTGGCATTCGGATGGTGGAGAGCGCGTGTAAAGCCTATGGTTACGAACTAAATCAACAAATAAAAGATATCTTCCGTAATTACAGGAAAACCCATAATGATGGTGTTTTTGATGCTTATACTGAAGAAATGTTGGCTGCTAGAAAAGCCGGTATTATAACAGGTCTGCCAGATGCCTATGGTCGAGGTAGAATTATAGGAGATTATAGGAGGGTTGCCCTTTATGGTGTTGATAGATTGATAGAGGATAAGGTGCAACAGAAAAAATCATTAGAACTTGATTCTATAGATGAAGCTGCAATCCGATTAAGAGAAGAAATACAGGAGCAAATTAAAGCATTACAAGAATTAAAGGACATGGCTAAATCCTACGGATTTGATATATCCAATGGAGCTGCTAATGCCTTTGAAGCAGTTCAATGGCTATACTTTGCATATTTAGCTGCTGTAAAAGAGCAAAATGGTGCAGCTATGAGCTTAGGTAGAGTTTCAACCTTCTTAGATATTTATATCGAAAGAGATATTGCTGAGGGTAGATTAACCGAAGAGGAAGCCCAAGAGTTAGTTGATCATTTCGTTATGAAGCTAAGAATGGTAAGGTTTTTAAGAACACCAGATTATAATGAACTCTTTAGCGGTGATCCTACTTGGATTACAGAATGTATAGGAGGTATGGGTTTAGATGGAAGACCTCTTGTTACAAAAACTTCCTTTAGAATCCTTCATACTCTATATAATTTAGGTGCTGCACCAGAGCCTAACTTAACCGTTCTATGGTCAGACCAGCTTCCAGAAAACTTTAAAAATTACTGTTCAAAGGTATCCATCGACACTAGCTCCCTACAATATGAAAGTGATGATTTAATGCGTCCCTATTGGGGAGATGATTATGGTATTGCCTGCTGTGTATCAGCTATGCCCATTGGAAAGCAAATGCAATTCTTTGGAGCCAGATGCAACTTAGCTAAAGCTTTACTTTATGCTATTAACGGTGGTAGAGACGAGATGACAGGTCTTCAAATAGGGCCTAAATTTGAATCCATCACTTCTGAATATTTAGATTATGATGAGGTAATGGATAAATTTAATACATTTATTGATTGGATTGCCAAGCTCTATGTAAATACCTTAAACGTAATTCATTATATGCATGATAAATACGCCTATGAGAAAATACAAATGGCTCTCCATGATCGTGATGTGATTAGAACAATGGCTTGCGGCATTGCAGGTTTATCTGTGTGCACAGACGCCTTAAGTGCTATTAAATATAGTAAAGTAAAGACTGTTAGAAATGAGGCTGGCCTTGTAGTTGATTATGAAATCCAAGGGGATTTCCCTAAGTACGGCAATAATGAGGATGTAGTGGATAAGATAGCCGTAACCCTTGTAAAACGGTTTATGGATGCCATCAGAAAAAACAAAACCTATAGAAATGCCATCCCAACCCAATCAGTATTAACCATAACCTCTAACGTTGTATATGGTAAGAAAACCGGGAGTACACCAGATGGAAGACAAAAAGGCGAACCCTTTGCTCCAGGTGCTAATCCTATGCATGGTAGGGATACAAAGGGAGCCTTAGCATCTTTGGCATCTGTTGCTAAACTCCCCTACGAAGATGCTCAAGACGGTATTTCCTACACCTTTTCTGTTGTGCCAAAGGCCTTAGGAAAAACATTAGAGGATAGAGTGAAGATTTTGACCTCTTTACTTGACGGTTATTTTTCTCAAGGAGGACACCATATTAATATTAACGTATTTGATAGAGAAACGTTAATTGATGCTATGGAGCATCCAGAAAAGTATCCTCAACTAACTATTCGTGTTTCTGGGTATGCTGTTAACTTTATTAAATTAACTAAAGAACAACAAATGGACGTTATTGATAGAACCTTCCATGGAACTATCCACTAAAAAATCATCTTTGTTGTAGTGTTAATATCTCCCCTTCTACAGGAAAAGGAGAACAAGTGCTATAGGAAATAACTTAAACTTTGATTCAGAGGGATTAAAACCTCCCTCTGAATTAAATCTCATTATATTTTAAGGTAGGTGTCATCTATGTCTATAAAGGGTCGAATTCATTCTGTTGAAACCTTTGGTACCGTTGATGGACCAGGTATTCGCTATATTGTTTTTTTTCAAGGTTGTCCTTTAAAGTGTAAATTTTGTCATAATAGGGATACGTGGAATTTACAAGGAGGCAAAGAAACAACTGTTGAAGCTGTAGTAGAAGATATTAAAAAATATATTCCTTTTATGAATGCCTCTGGGGGTGGTGTTACCATCAGTGGCGGTGAGCCTACCCTACAAATGGAGTTTTTGTTGAGCTTACTGAAGGAGTTAAAGAAATATGACATTCATGTTGCTTTAGATACTTCGGGTTTTATAAAGCTTCAACCGGAATTAGAGGAAATATTAAAGTATATTGACCTAGTTCTTTTAGATATAAAGCATATGTCTCCAAAAAAACATAAAGATTTGACCGGGGTTGCTAATGATCGTATCTTATCTTTTGCAAAATATATCGATGCTAAAGGAATAGATATTTGGATCAGACATGTTGTTATCCCTACTTTGACCAATGGAATAGAGGATATTGAACTAATGGCACAGTTTATTCTTTCTCTAAATTCAGTAAAAAAGGTGGAACTTCTACCTTATCACTCTATGGGAAAATTCAAATGGAAAACTATTGAAGGTTTTTATCCTTTAGAAAACATTCCAGACGCTACAGAGGGTGACCTTTTAAAAGCAAAGCATTCATTTGCTCAATACGGGTTGAATATTTCATCAGAATCTAAACTTGCATAGTAAAACAGAAATCCTTTAGTGTTTTAAATCATTGCTAAAAAATGATTTATAAACGTTAAAGGATTTTTTATGACAATGGGACAGGGATTTCTAGATAAGAATTCTTTTGTAATTGTATCACCTTTACATTCTGTTATATTATCAGCTATACTAGTAATATAACAAAACACTGTAATTTACTAAACTAAAGGAGGTTTTACATAATGGAATTTACTATTGGTGTAGTTACCGCCAGTGACAAGGGCTCCATTGGCCAGCGACAGGATACAAGTGGTCCTTTAATCGCTGAAATTTTACAGGATTTAGGAGGGATTTTAAAGGAATATGTAATTGTTCCTGACGAAAGACAAAAAATTGCTGATACCCTTCAATATATGTGTGATGTTACAAAGCTAGATGTTATTTTTACTACTGGAGGTACGGGCTTTTCTCCTAGAGATGTTACACCTGAAGCAACTCTTGATGTTATCGAAAGACTGGTTCCAGGTATCCCTGAAGCTATCCGGATGAAAAGCCTTTCTATCACTCCTAAGGCTATGTTATCCCGTGGTGTAGCTGGTATTCGAAAACAAACCCTCATTATTAATTTGCCTGGTAGCCCTAAAGGGGTTCGAGAAAGCTTAGAGGTAATCTTACCAGCTCTTTCCCATGGTATTGGTATATTAAAAGGTATTGAAGGAGAGTGTGGTAATCATAAAAAATAAGCACAAAAGTGTGCTTATTTTTATTCCTCTCTTATAAAATCTCCAGATTTTCCACCTGTTTTCTTTACTAATTTTACTTCTGTTATTTTCATGGCCCTGTCAACTGCTTTGCACATATCATAAATAGTTAGAGCTGCTACTGAAACCGCCGTCAAAGCTTCAATTTCAACTCCCGTCTTACCCGTTGTTCGAACAGTGGCTTTAATATCTATTTTACTGTTTTCTTCATCGATGTTAAAATGGATATCTGCTCCAGTTAAGGTTATATTATGGCACATGGGAATAAGGGCACTAGTATTTTTGGCTGCCATAATACCAGCTACTTGAGAGACTGCTAAAACATCTCCTTTACTAATGGTTTGATCTATTATTTTCCTTAAGGTTTCTGGCATCATATAAATACTTCCACTAGCTACCGCTTCCCGCTTTGTGTTTAATTTATTCCCTACCTCCACCATTTTTGCTCGTCCTTCTTCATTAAAGTGAGTAAACCTATTCATTATTTTTTCCTCCCCTTTAAGTTATTTAATCCTCTACTTGAATAATTTCTTCTTCCATATTTTCAATGGCTTCGTCGATTAGTTCTTCTACATTAAGTAATCCTTCAGAATGTAAAATTCTTTCTAATCTAGGTTGCGTAATCGGATGCTTTGGTAAAAAAACTGTACAACAGTCTTCAAAAGGAAGTATAGAGGTTTCATAGGTGCCAATTTTTTTGGCTAAATCCATAATATCTACTTTATCCATAGCAATTAAAGGCCTAAATACTGGCATTTCTACTGCTGCATTTGTTACATGTAAGCTTTTCACCGTTTGACTAGCCACCTGTCCGATGCTTTCACCTGTTACTAATGCATCACAACCTGATTGTTGGGCTATTTTTTCAGCAATCTTCATCATGAAACGTCTTGATAAAATAGTCATTTCTTCTTCAGGACACTTTTCATTGATTTCCTTTTGGATGGGTAATAGATTTATAGACCGTAATTTAAAATTTCCACAATATGAAGCAATAAGCTTTGCCAAATCCACTACTTTTTCTTTGGCTCTCTCGCTTGTAAAAGGATAACTATGAAAATGAATAGCTTCGATTTCCACACCACGCTTCCCTACAAGCCATCCAGCTACGGGACTATCAATTCCACCTGAAAGCAATAACAGTGCCTTCCCATTGGTTCCTAAAGGCAGACCTCCAAAACCCTCTATTTTTTTGCTAAAGACAAAGCCCCAATTTCTTACCTCTATATGAATGCTAACATCTGGGTTATGTACATCTACTGCCAATTGGTCAACATTACTTAGAATAAATCCTCCTATTTCTCTACTAAGTTCTGGGGACTTCATAGGAAAGTTTTTATCTCCTCTTTTGCTCTCCACTTTAAAGGTTTTTATATCTCCGTCTTCCATTCTTAGCTTCATTTCTTCTAGGGCTACCCTTTTCATTATATCCATATCCATGGGAAATCTTTTAGCAGGACTTATTGAAACAACACCAAAAACCCTCTTTACCCTGTCAATAATTTCATTTTCATTATACTCTTCTACATCAACATAAATTCTACTGTGTTCCTTATAGACCTTCAAATTTCCCAAATCTTTTAGGGCTTGTCGAATATGCTTTACAAGTTTGTCTTCAAAAAATCTTTTGTTTAATCCTTTTAGTATGATTTCTCCATACCGGATAATAATTACCTTATCCAATGATTTCTCACCTCTTAATAATTTTCCTTAAACTAGTTAAGTGTTTTTTTATTTTGTCTACTGCATAAGCTATTTCTTCTTCTGTATTGGTGTAGCTTAAACTAATTCTTATAGCACTATCTATATAAGCTTCCTTCATGCCCATAGCCTCTAGAACATGACTATAGCCTCTTTTCTTAGCTGAACAGGCAGATCCTGAAGATACATATATACCATCTCCCTCTAAGCTATGGAGCATAATTTCACTTCTAATCCCCAGTAAGGAAACATTGATAATATGAGGAGCATATTCCTCATTTTCTTTACTGGTAATAGAAATATCCTCTAGCTCTTGTTCCATTAACTTTAGCAGATAACTTTTAACATGCTTTATTTTATGTATATTTTTTTCTTGGTTTTCTATCATCAACTCTACAGCTTTACCTAATCCTAGTATACCAGGAACATTTTCAGTTCCACTTCTTAATGAAGCCTCTTGTCCCCCACCAATTAAGAAGGGTTTTATCTTTACATTGTTTTTTATGTAGAGGGCTCCAATCCCCTTAGGTCCATGAAATTTATGTCCACTTATGGAGAAACTATCCACAGATAAATCTCTGAGGGCAAATTTAATTTTTCCAAAGGACTGTACACCATCAACATGGAATAAAGCTTTGGGATTCTTTTTCTTTATGATTTTGCCCACTTCATTAATAGGTTGTATACTGCCAATTTCATTATTCACATGCATAATACTGACTAAAACTGTATCTGAAGAAATCACCCTTTCTATTTCTTCAAGAGAAATGAAACCATTTTCATCCACATCTAAGTACGTTACCCTATATCCTTCGTCTTCTAATTCATTGTAAAGTGCTAAAACAGATTTGTGTTCTATCTTTGATGTAATAAGATGATTGCCATTTCTTTTATTAGCCTTGATTAACCCTCTGATGGCTAAGTTGTTAGCCTCTGTTCCTCCTGAAGTGAAAATCACTTCCTTTTCGCTACACCCTAAAGCTTTTGCTACCGATTTTCTAGCTTTTTTTATTTCTCTTTCTATTTCTACACCTTTTCTATGTAAAGAAGATGGGTTCCCATACATCTCTTTAAGAGATTTTAACATAGCCTCTACCACCTCATCTGCAGGCTTAGTAGTGGCAGCATTGTCTAAATAAATTTCCATAATTCAACACCCTCACTATTTTATGCTTTGGTGTATTGCTAGGACCCCTGTTTTTGGTGAATAAACTAAACGACTGCCTCCAAATCATAGCTTTGGGCCTTCTCCTTATTTAATCCAGAGATCAAGCACTACATCCTCAAAGTAAACTCCACTACAATTCAGTGGGATCAAAATTTACTCCGAATTAGGTTTCATTTTATTACAGCTACTATAATATATAAATAATATTTATTTGTAAAGTTTAACTCCACTAATGTTAGTGTTTCCTAATCTATTTGAGGCATACACCACCATTTAGGAAAGGAAAAGATTATCTTAAACTATCATGAAACCTACTATCCTTTATATAACAAATGAATACTGTGACAGCTTTTAGTATCCTAAGGATTCTCCAATAATATATACCTTTAAATCTACAGCCATAGGCTTATGATTGATAATTACTGTTACATTACACATTCTTTCTTCACTTAAACAATCATTACAGCTTCCTGTAATACTACAGGGAGTTTTCAAACCTAATCGTTTGGCATTGGGAGGACAGGCTTCTTTCTTTATTCTATCCATAGCACTAACTAAATCATGGCATATTTTGTTAACTCCACATAGGACAATTACTTTTTTAGGACCATAATACATACCACTGACTCTATTTCCCATACCATCTATATTCACTAACTCTCCATTTTCCGTTAAAGCATTGGTACTAGTTAAATAAACATCTGCATTGGCTGCTTGTCTTCTGGTTTCATCTCTTTCTTCTGGTTCTACAAGCCAATGCCAATATACATTTTTGTCTTTATTGGCTAAGGTTTCATGAAGCTTCATTTCCATAATTGTCATAGAACCACCGATACCTATATTTTTAAAATTTTTGGTTTCTCTAAGTATTTCTTTCTCAGCTTCTTCTCTAGTGCTAAAATACTTAGCAGGAATTTTTCTCTTCTCCAAATTATTTATTACTATTTTTATACGTTCATTCATTTCCATCCCACCTTTTTTTATTTTATCCTTTGGTGTACTTGTACTGCTAAGACTTCCTCTCCTTATAGATAAACAAACTAAGCGACTAACATAAAATTAAAGTTTTTGATTATCTCCTTATGAATTAAGTCTCATTTTATATCTTTCTATATTATATACTATATCGATAGTTCATCCAAATACTTAAGAAATTTATTTAAACAAAAAGTAATTCCTAAATATTTTTCGATGATTTTCGACAAAACGTTGCGTGTTTTGTCGAAATTTGTTATAATCTATATGTGGTTATCCCCCTGATAACCTCGTAAATATAATCTCTATTCCCAATACCCCTTTTAAACAAACTATATTTTTATTTCATCCGGGTTTTTTTACCCGGACTTTTTTTATGTATAGGCCATGTTAAAGATAGATGTTGATATTGTATAAATAAAACTATGACAACATATTGAGGGATTGTCGCTCTCAGCATAGCAAAGAATCTTAGATTGTTCGGTTCCCCTCAGGATGACAGAATTTAAAAATTCATAGAATGTGAAAATCAACAGTAGCGTTTAACAGAGTCTATGTATAAGAAATAATAAATCTTACCACAATCTAAATAGAAGTTCTCTATTTTCCTGTATTTTCACAACCTAAGTTTATATCTATTTCTTTGAAATGAATAAATTAATTTGTTAATATATAGTTAAGTATATCATTTTTATTAGGAGGTTATTTATGAGTAAACCAAAAGTTGCTATTATTTTTACTGGTGGCACTATTTCAATGTCTGTAGATCCCAGAGTTGGTGCAGCAATTCCTTCCCTCTCTAATGAAGAAATCATGTCTCTAGTAACCAACATAGACAAATTTGCTGAAATTGAAGCTATTAATTTTTCAAAGCTACCAGGTCCCCATATTGATCCTACTATGATGATGGAACTACAAAGCCTTGTTGTTAAAACAATACATAGACCAGATATAGCCGGTGTTATTATTACCCACGGAACTGATACCCTTGAAGAAACTGCTTATTTATTAGATTTAACAATCAAATGTTCCAAACCTATTGTAGTTGCTGGTGCAATGCGAAACAGTTCCGAACTTGGTTATGATGGACCAAGTAATTTAGCAGCAGCAGTGTGTACTGCTATCTCCCCCCATGCAATGAATAAAGGTGTTTTAGTTGTAATGAATAATGGAGTTAATGCAGCCAGCGAAGTTACCAAAACAAACACATTAAGCTTAGATACTTTTAAATCCTTAGAGTTTGGTGCCCTCGGCATAGTGGATAACGATAAAGTTATTTTTCATAGAGAGATAATTGATAGACAACATATCCCTGCCAAATCTATTGAGTTAAATGTAGATTTAATTAAGTGCGTTGCGGGTATGGACTCTCGATTACTAAAATACTGTATCGATTCAGGGGCTAAAGGTATCGTCATCGAAGCCCTAGGAAGAGGTAATGTCCCACCTAAAATGATAGAGGGTATAAAGTATGCTATAAATCATAATGTTGCTGTTATGATGGTTTCTAGATGTCCTACAGGTCGTGTTTTAGATACCTATGGTTATGACGGTGGTGGACGACAACTAAGGAATTTAGGAGTTATTTTAGGAGGGGATTTGCCAGGCCAAAAAGCCCGAATTAAGTTAATGTTAGCCTTAAGTATAACTACTGATTTAACTGCTCTAAAGGAAATCATTGAGTATAGTCAGTATCAATAGCTTTATTTCCCTGATATCTAGTCACTGCTATTTAAAATACTTTATTAACCTATGTGTTAATAAAGTATTTCTTATTTTATTAACATAAAAGAAGGATTTTTTTGAAATTTATAGAAAATTTAAACATATTTGTTTTATATGCTATCGCCGTTTAGCAAACCAACATCTTTTATTAACAAAGGGAGGCGTATATTATTAAACATATAGAACCATTATTAGATTTATTACCTATAGGTATTATAATCTTTAATGCTCAGGGAGAACTCTATTATTCAAACAAAAAGGCTCTAAAGCTTCAACATGACTTTTTAGAAATTAGTAATAGTACTATACTATCGGTTATTCTTAAGTCCATCGATTTAAATGTTTTTGAAGTAATTTCTTTGGAGCCTGAAAAAAAATTTATGGGAAATGTTTTTATTCTAGAAAAAAACAAAAATAATCCTATCTATGGCGGTTTTTTATACCATTGTGATGAAATTCATGGGATTATCCCTAGTAATCATTTTGAAGATTTTGATTCCATATTGGATTCTATTCAAGATGCTATTACTATTGATGATAAGCACGGTAATACATTATGGGCAAACAAAGCCTGTGAACAGCTATACGAAATACAAAGAGAGGAATTAATAGGAAAAAATGTTGAAGTATTAGAAAAAATGGGTATCTTTTCTCATTCTGTAGTTAAAGAAGTCCTTAAAAAGAAAGAACAGATTTCTATCCTTCATAGTAATAAAAAGGGTAAAAAGATACTAATTACTGGTAATCCTATTTTAGATCAAGAGGGTAATATTTATAAAATTATTAGTACTTCCAGGGACATTACAGAGCTTATTGTTTTAAAAAATGAATTAGAGGATATCCAAAATCAATTAGAAGAGCTACGGGAAAAACAACAAATTGTGATAAATAATTTTATTATAGAAAGCCAAATAATGAAGGATATATTACAATTGGCCAAAAGATTAGCACAAGTAGACTCTACTGTACTAATTACTGGAGAATCTGGCGTAGGAAAGGGAGAAATCGCTAAATTTATTCATGAATCAGGTTCTCGAAAGGATCATTCTCTCATCAAAGTTAATTGCGGTGCTATTCCAGAATTATTGTTGGAATCAGAGCTATTTGGATATGAATATGGTGCCTTTACTGGTTCTAAAAAACAAGGAAAAAAAGGTTTATTTGAATTAGCCCATAGGGGTACAATCTTTTTAGATGAGATTGGGGAATTGCCTTTAAGTCTTCAAGTCAAAATATTGCAGGTCATCCAAGATAAAGAAATACAACGGGTTGGTGGATTAACATCGATTCCAATTGATGCACGAATTATAGCTGCTACTAATAAGGATTTGCAAAGCATGGTAAACGAAAAAAAGTTTAGAGAGGATCTTTTTTATCGTTTAAATGTTGTTCCTATACATATACCCTCCCTCAGGGAAAGACCTGAGGATATTTTTCCATTAATAAGACATTTTTTACGGAAATATAATAAAAAATTTAATATGTCAAAACGATTAGACTCTAGTACTGTAGCTATTTTAATGAAGTATACATGGCCTGGAAATGTTAGGGAATTAGAAAATATTATTGAACGAGTAATTATTACTACACAACAGGATAATATATCCCCCCAAAACTTACCTAATTATATTATAAATGAAAGTGAGAATTCATCTGATATTAAAATTTCCTCTGCAACAAAAAATCTTAAAGATACTATTGAAGAAATAGAAAAGCAAATTATTCACAAAGCAGTGACAAAATATAAAACCACTAGAGAAGTTGCTAAAGTCCTAGGCGTTAGTCAACCTACTATCGTTAGAAAAATGAATAAGTATAAGATTGCTGAAGTTATTCTACAGGATTAT
The DNA here is from genome assembly GCF_900100845.1 of Natronincola ferrireducens. NCBI lineage: Bacteria > Bacillati > Bacillota > Clostridia > Peptostreptococcales > Natronincolaceae > Natronincola > Natronincola ferrireducens. The sequence goes on from NZ_FNFP01000002.1 coordinate 538,438, forward strand.
GATACATCTTCTAGTTAATAGTAAATCATACTTAATATGGACTTATGGATTATTAGCTTCCTATCAATCCATAAGTCCATATTAACAGCCTCTTTAGACATTATACTTTATAACCGTTTATTGAATTTTATATCATGTTAATCTCTTACATTCTCTCATTTAAGTGTTTAATAATAATCTTATGGAATTTTTTATACTTTGTTATTCTAGGACAATTTTTTTTCATCTCTTCTACAAATCTTGATGGCTGAAGCTTTTTATCTTTTTTATACAAAGGAGAGCTAATATACAATAATTCCTTAGCCCTTGTCATCCCAACATAAAACAATCGTCTTTCTTCTTCAATAAGATGATTATCTTCAAGGCTTTTGGTATGGGGAATAACATCCTCTAAAACAGATACAATGATTACAGCTCTAAACTCTAATCCTTTGGCTCCATGCATCGTCAACAGTTGAACTTTATTTTGATTTGTTTTATCATCCTCTTTTACTTTAAAAGTGTTTTTAAAGTCTATCACATGTTGAAGGAATTGTTGGGGGTTAGAACGTTTTTTTGTTATGTCTTCTAGTTCATCTAATATTTCAAATAGCTTAGCCCCTCCAATACTTTTATCCCTACAATAGTCTTCTATATATTGGTCATAGCCTACTACCTCTCGTATATAACTAAAAGCCTCGTAGGTGCTAAACCCTCTTATCCGTTTTAAGTCCAACTCTAAATTCTCAAGATACTTCTTTTGATAAGTCTTTAGATCTCCTTTCAATTTTAAAGATGTAATTAAATCTTTATGATGATCCATGACTTGTGACAGAGCTTTTCTAGTTATGTATCTTGTTGGTTTATTGATAATACGTCTTACAGCCTCTTTATCTACTGTGTTATGGGCAGCAATCAGGTAGCTAATTATATCCTTTGCTACCCAATGATCGTATAGATTATATACATGATCTCTAGTAATATACGGAATATTATGGTCCAATAAGGTATCAATTATTGAAGTTGCTGTTATATTGGTTCTATAGATAATAGCAATTTCTTCATAGTTGTATCCCATCTTAATTAGTTGATGAATAATATCGGTAACCCTTTCATTTTCTTCCTCTTTATCTTTAGGGGTAATATAATTTATATCCACTCCCGGTTCTAGCATGGGAAGGATATTCTTTTTTACACGATAGATGTTGTTTTCTATTAAGCTGTTGGCGGTATCGATAATCTTTTCTTGTGAACGATAGTTTCTATTTAGTATGACTTTTTTAGTGTCGGGGTATATCTTGTCAAAATCTAATATAAATCGAGGTTTAGCGCCTCTGAAACTATATATGGATTGGTCATCATCTCCCACCACAAATAGGTTATTGCTTGGCTTAGTAAGAAGCTGAATAATTGCAAATTGAATACTATTTATATCTTGAAACTCATCTATCAAGATATAGGTAAAGGATTTTCTTAGTTTTTGTAGGATTGCAGGGTTATTGTATAACAATGAATAGCATTCTGTTAGCATATCGTCAAAATCAATTTTTTTACAGTCTTTTTTATAATTTTCATAGGCTGTAAGTACTCTTTGAAAATCCTTTAGGCCAATAGATTGAGGTTGAAATTCATTGTCCTCTAGGAGTTGATTTTTATACAGGGATATATCTAATAATACATCTTTTACAAATTCTTCATCCTCATAATTGTCTAATTGTAAAGTTTTTATTATATTCTTACCAACTAGATATCGTTCTCCCTCATTTAATACATTTTCTAACCTATAAGGATAATAGCTTTTTATAATTCTAAAAAAAATCGAATGAAAGGTCCCAAAATTCACATTACCATCCTTTTTAGGGATAGTTGTTATCATCTGCTGAAATCTCATCTTCATTTCTTCTGCAGCAGCTTTAGTAAAGGTAATCACTAGAATATTATTTGGATTTACCTTATGATGCTGAATTAAGTGGACAATTCTATAGGCAATAACCGTTGTTTTTCCTGATCCAGGACCGGCATAAACCATACAGGGGCCTTCGTAGTGTTGTACTGCTTCTATTTGCTCTTCATTCAATTTATTAAATATACTATCCATAACTCACCTCTTTACTAGCAATATATATAGGTATTATATCAAATTCCCTATTAAAGCTATAGATATAATACCTATATAATATATCTAACTCCATTCTATTTAAATATATCTACAAAAATTTAAAAACTAGTACATGTGTACTAGTTTTATGGAATTGGTGCCCAGAGGCGGAATCGAACCACCGACACGGGGATTTTCAGTCCCCTGCTCTACCGACTGAGCTATCTGGGCAAATTGGTGGGCTCAAGTGGACTCGAACCACCGACCTCACGCTTATCAGGCGTGCGCTCTAACCAGCTGAGCTATGAGCCCTTATGAATTTTTAAATGGTCCGGGTGGAGAGATTCGAACTCCCGACCCCATGGTCCCAAACCATGTGCGCTACCAAACTGCGCTACACCCGGATGATGGCAGGGGCGACAGGATTTGAACCCACGACATTCGGTTTTGGAGACCGACGTTCTACCAACTGAACTACACCCCTATTCAGTTTATTTTATCATGGTGGAATCTAAGATGAAATATGGTGGGCCTTCAGGGACTCGAACCCCGGACCTGCCGGTTATGAGCCGGACGCTCTGACCAACTGAGCTAAAGGCCCTTATTTATAAAATAAGGTGTTTATTAAGTTAAATGGTCCGGGTGGAGAGATTCGAACTCCCGACCCCATGGTCCCAAACCATGTGCGCTACCAAACTGCGCTACACCCGGATGATGGCGGAGAAGGCGGGATTCGAACCCGCGCGCCGCTTACACGACCTAACGGTTTAGCAAACCGTCCTCTTCAGCCTACTTGAGTACTTCTCCTAATAGCATAAAAATTAATTTTATGGCGGAGAGGGTGGGATTCGAACCCACGGCCCCTTTCGGAGTCACTGGTTTTCAAGACCAGCTCCTTAAACCGCTCGGACACCTCTCCATAAGTGGTGACCCATCCGCGACTCGAACGCGGGACACCCTGATTAAAAGTCAGGTGCTCTACCGACTGAGCTAATGGGTCTTATATTATTAAATTAGTGGAGCGGGTGAAGGGAATCGAACCCTCGCGGTCAGCTTGGAAGGCTGAAGTTCTACCACTGAACTACACCCGCATACATATGGTGCCGAAGACCGGAATCGAACCGGTACGATCTTGAAGGACCGCAGGATTTTAAGTCCTGTGCGTCTGCCAGTTCCGCCACTTCGGCACTGTTGCTGGCTCCAGAGAGAGGACTCGAACCTCCAACCTACCGGTTAACAGCCGGGTGCTCCACCATTGAGCTACTCTGGAAGGTTAATTTAAGCGATAAGCATATTATAATAATAATTGTGCTATGTTGTCAAGTAGGATTTTAAAATAAATTATTGCCAGCTATTTTAACCCTTCACAACTGTTACACTTAATTTAACGACATATTCTATTATACACTTTTAAATAAATTTGTCAACATATACAAGCCTATTTTTTATATATAATTTTATGTAATTTTTTACATATTATACTTTTAGTGTATATTTATTGATGCTTAAATATTTTCTTTATATTATGCATCATTTTTACAATTGTATATGCCTATTATTTACTCTTATATTATTGTGGCTATATGAAGAAAACTATATTTGAAAAGACTTTTATTGATAAAGCTTAATTGTAATTGTACTTAATTGGAGATTAAATAAAGGATGGTGACATATAATGAGTACCTCTGTAAATCCTGGACTTAAATTTGTTACAAAGGCTTTCCAGTTTGAAAAACAATTTGCAGCTAACAACTATTTTGGCGAAGATAAAGATAATCTCTTTAAATATAGGGAAGGTAGTATACCTATTATTGTTTCAGCACCCCATGCTGTAAAGCAAATAAGAAGTTTTAAAGTAAAAAAGCCTGATATTTTCACAGGAAGTATAGCTCTATTATTAGGGGATATTACTAATTGTCATGTGATTTATCGTACCTTCACTGGGGGAGGTGATTCTAATAACGATATAAACTGTCCATATAAAAATTTTCTTTTGAAAAAAATTAAAGAGCATTCTCTTGCTTGTTTAATAGATCTCCATGGTTTAGATAAAAAAAGAAATCTCACAGTTGACGTAGGCACCCTTAATGGCTTATCTATTGGTAAAGAAATTGAAAGTATTATTGTTAATAGCTTTAAAAGCCAAAATATCATGAATGTACGATTTAACCATTATTTTAACGCAGATAAAGCTGGAACAGTAGTAAAAACTATATGGGATGATATAGGAATTCCTTCTTTCCAATTAGAGATTAACGGACTATATAGAGATGTTAGTAAGGAAGAAAATTGGGATCGATTTTCTAGAATAGTAAAAAGTCTACATTTAATGATTTTTAAAATATATCAAATGATGGTATTAGATAAAAATCTAAATACTATAAGGTCTTCGCCCCAAGTAGCTGCTAGAAAGCACTAGGAGTTCAGTATAGATACAATATCAGCTATGAGTTTGTAACTCATAGCTGATATTGTATCTAAAAAAATTCCCTGTTTAGATAGTAAAGACATATTTTTACCTAAGATATTTTTATGCTTATATTTATCTAACAGCATTGATGAATTTCACTTGAAAATCTAAATCTTTTTGTACGATAAGGTTGAAACAACCGTAATCCTGAGATAGTTTAAACAGATTGTGCAATGGCATCTTTAAAATGAGGCGTTGAACTGTTTTGAGACTTGGTATAGTTTCAAGTAGCTTCTCCTTTTTCATCTGTTCATGGATTTTGAGAGCTTCATATCGGCCCTTACTTTCCATATAGATTCTAGGGATATGTTCTTTAATTAGTTTATTTTTAATGATTCTAGACGATTCCTTTGGCTTTTGAAGGTATGATTAGTTGTATTGTAGAGATCAACTAGCATTTTGTTAAAATCATCGTCATATCGGTTATCGTTTTGTTTCATGTGGATACTTCTTTTCAGACATAAATATTATATCCTAATTTTCGTGTCTATACTTTTATACTAACACCAAATCTATAATGTTAATAAATATAGGATTAATTATGTAACTTTATTTAGATGTTTTAATGTAGATAATCAGTATTCTATTAATTTAATAAGGAATTCTAAGAAAACGACGAGAAACATTTATACATGTCCAGTTAGGCTATAGCACTCCACACATCTTAATCTTTATTAACTAAACACTAACATCCATAACCAAGATATGGGCATAACAAACAGTAATGCAGGAAGTAGACTAGACAAATTCATCGATTTAATTTCTGCTATTCTAAGTCCTGTAACAAAAGCAATTACTCCTCCACATGCCATAAAATCAGCTACCATGTAAGGTGTTACATATGGTGTAATGAATCTTGATAATAAAAATAAACTAATGTAGATTAGAAATTGAGGAATAGCTATTAGACAAATTGATATTCCCAATGTAGAAGCAAATATTGCTGAAGCAAATAAATCTAAAACAGATTTTGCAACTAGAATTGAAGCATCATTAGTCATCGCTTCAGTCATAGCACCCATTAGGCCTGTACTACCAGTACAAATTAGAATCAAAATACTTATAAATTTTTCTGTAGATTGATTTCGATTTATCCCATTTTTATTAACATAATGTTCTTCAACTGATTTCAGTTTAACAGAAAGTGATTTTAGTTTATCTTCAAAACGAAATCCTTCACCAACAATAGCACCTAATATTAATGCCAACATAACAGCTGATAACGAATTTATTTTACCCATAAGTGTAATTCCTATGGTAATTGAAGTAATTCCAAATAATTTAGACAAGAAATCACATATTCGCTGTGGAATATATTTTCCTAAAATACTTCCTAAAATTCCACCCAATGCCACGATTGCACAATTTATTATAATTCCATAGGGCATAATATAACACTCCTTATTAATGCATTAGATACCATTAAAGTAAACTACTTCCAACATTTTGCTGCAATAAATTATAGAAATAAAAAACAACATAAATTCTAATACTTGTGTAAAAAAGGCTCCAACACCATACACAAGGATGATTTAAACTTATACCTATCACAAGTATTGGCAATAACCAAGAAGTTGTAAATTTCATAGAAGCTCTAAATTTAAAGTTATCAAAACCTTAGTTAAGTCATTTGCCCAATCTAATGACAGGCATTGTTAATATCGATGGTAAAAGAAGTATTTCAAATATCTCTAATAAAATTCTACACACTAAGAATCGTAGCTGTATTACTAAGTTCTTAAACAATGGGCCTTGGAATGAAGGCCCATTAAATGATGTAAGAATAAAGAATAAAGTATATATTAGACTGCTTTTCCATATATAAAATAAGTTAGGTTTAAGGTAGTATGGAATGAGTAAACTTAAGAGCTTAAAAAATTTTCGTCTATAGTTTACTTGGCATATATCTATATTCAAGTTTATCGCTTTAGAAAAAGCCAAGAACAAAATTATGCTATCCTAAGGGATGCTATTACTATATAATTTTTACACAACTGAAATAATTAAATTAATTTTATTGCATAGTTCGCGATTATTACTGAAGCAATTGTTACAGTTGCTATTCCAGCAGTTACAATTTTAGGAACTAAGTAATTTCTTAGGGCTGTGTACTCCTCAGCTGTCTTTCCATAAGCTTTAGCTACATCTTCAGATATAAATAATGTTGTTGGAAAACCATACATACAAGTTAAACTTAATGCAATAGCTAAATAGGTATTGACTTTTGTTATCTTAGCTAACATAACAGACATTATACCTGTACAAACACTTCCAATACCTAATACTACAGCTAAAGGAACAATCATTCCCAGTACATCTTGGGGGGTTATATTTGCAAAGCTTCTAAATAACCCAGCTAAAATTAGTACCATAAAAAGGCCTGAACAACCTGTTTTATTTAAAGAATTTTCATCTAAGAATCCAATTGCAGTAAGAATAATTCCCATAAATAAAGACATTACCATATAATGAATTATTCCATTTGTCAAACCAACTAGCACATTTGCAATTGTAGCTGCAATACCAAGTTTAGCCAATATAACAACACTGGTACTCATCTCAGGTGGTAAATTTAATAATTTCTTTCTTATATTATCTGTTTTTTCTGCCGTAGCTGCATATTGCTCAATAAGTGCATATTGCTCAATATTTCCACGATCTTTTAAAAAGTCAACAGAAGCTTTACGCATCATAATTGTAGATAACGGTAGACCCACAAAGGTTTGTACAGTCAATAACATGCTGCACAGTGCTGCAAGATATTGCATGCCATTTGCGTTAAAATGTTCACTCATAATAATTACAGCAGATATAGATCCTGAGAAAATAGGAGCTCCTGCTATCGCTTGCTCAGGCTCTATAATCATTCCACCAATAATAATTATACCAATAACACCTGTGATAACTGATGTAACAGCAATTAGAATCGTTTTCCACTGTCTTGCAAGTTCTTTAAAGTCTATAGTAGTACCTACACCAGCAATTAATATACCACTAATTACTGAACCTATTTTATCTATACCTGCATCTGTTACTAAAGTTTTAGGAAAACCTAACCAGTAATAGAAAAGTAATAATATAGCCCCAACAAGAGCTTGAGATAACATGGCATTTGTTTTAGAGGAACAAAGTTCACCAATTGCAAATATAACCAATATAATTGTAAATGCATAAATAGCTGTCAAAATAATCACTCCTTCTTATAATTTTATTGAAATTATTATTGTTTATTTTTTAACCAGTTAAATGCACATTCTGCAAATAATGCTGCCCCCATGTGTAGTACCTCTTCATTGTATACTACCTTAGAATTATGATTATGACTTGCCTGTGTTCCTTCTGGCTTGCATCCAATTATAAAGAAAATACTTGGTACAAGCTCTGAAATAAAACCAAAGTCATCAGATACCTGCAGTCTATAATTTGGATCTGTAGTAAAATCAATACCTAAGTTTGATATATATTCCCCCATATCCTCAACTAATTTATGATCATTAATAGCAGATGGACAACTTTCTACTACCTCAAACTTGGCAGTAGCATTAAAAGCTTTAGCTGTTAATTCAACAAGCTTATTGCAATGTTCAATAATTTTTTTTCTAAGCTCAGGATTATAAGTTCGCAACGTTCCCCTTAAAACCGCTTGATCTGGCACTATATTACTTGTATATCCTGATTTTACTTCGCAAATATTGAGAACTACTGCTTCATTAGTAGGGACTTCTTTGACTTGTAAAGATTGTAATGCTAATATAATGTGGGCAGCAACGTTGATGGGATCTATTCCCAAATGTGGTTGACTAGCATGGCAACTTTGTCCCTGTACTGTTATTTCGAGAATATCTGTTGATGATAAGAAGGCTCCCTTTGCAAAGTTTAAATGATTTAATGGTAATAAAGGTTGTACATGTACCCCCATTGCTGCGTCAACCTTTGGTGATTCTAAGATGCCTGCTTTAATCATATCTATGGCACCTGTAAGAGACTCTTCTCCAGGTTGAAACATAAGCTTGATAGTACCTTGTATTTCGTCTTCTCTTTCTTTAAGCAATTTTGCAGCTCCAATAAGAAATGCTGTGTGTAAATCATGTCCACATGTATGTGCATGACCTGAATGTAGGGAAGTAAATTCAAGGCCACTTTCTTCTTGCATAGGCAACGCATCCATATCGGCACGTAACAATATTGTTTTTCCTGGGTTTTTACCACCAATTGTGGCTGTTATGCCACATTTGCATATTTCTTCAGGCTTACACCCTAACTCTATCAATTTTTCTTTTACAAACTTAGTTGTTTTAGGTAATTCTGTTCCTAATTCAGGATTTTGATGAAGATATCGTCTAATTTCAAGTAAATAGTCTTCAATCTCTTTTGATTGTTCTATAAAACTTTTAATGTTTTACACCTCCAATACAATATTTGTTGAATTTAAACTCAACCTACTTTTATAATGCAAGATAACGTAATCCCCACAATGTTATCTTACCATTGTGGGGATTACGTTGTACAATATTTAAAATTTATAATTATATAAATTTTATTTATATTACCGCTATAATTGTTTTTTTACATACTGAATAAATTCTTTTGCGTCTTTAGATAATTTTTGATTTTTATGACTTATAATACCAACAGTATATGTACAAGCAGGATTAAATGGTATCATCACATAAGGTAATTTGCCCTCAAAGCCTACATGATATTGATTGCAATTAAACCAACTATCATAATATGTTAACCCAATCCCATCACTATTAGCAATATGTTCAAAGTAAGACTCTAATTGTAATGCTGTGAATTTGGGATTTATTGAAATTATGCAATCTTCATAAGCATCTTGTAATACATTAAAAATAAAACTATCCTTAGGATTATTTAAGGACAAGGAGATTAATGGTTGCTTCTCAAATTCTTTAAGTAATATATATTCATGGTTGCTTAGTGGATTTTCTTTATTTACACATACACAAACTTCACCTTCAAAAAGTGGATATGTCTGCCAACGTTTTTTTATTTCTTTAGTCAAAACTACAATTCCAAGGTCAAGCATTCCATCTTCAATCTGCCTTAAGATTGATGGGGTTGAACTTTCATTGGAAATAATTTTTATATGTGTATTCATGCTTCTAAATTTATTTACTATACTAAATAAAGCAGAACGCATTTGAATAGAATAGCCAATTTTAAGTATAATATTTTTTGTTGTAGCTAAATCATGTATTTCATTAGTAACTTCTTGTAATGCATTAAGAATATACTGTGCTTTTTTATATAAAACCTCCCCTTCGGGTGTCAACAAAAGACCATCTCGGTCACGTTTAATAAGTTGAGTATTTAAATTTTCTTCTAAATTTTGTATAGCCATCGTAACTGATGGTTGTGTTACATGCAGTTCCTTGGAAGCTTTAGTAAAGCTTCCAAGTCTGCATACAGCCTCATAGTAACTTAATTTACGAAAATCCATATATATCCCTCAATTCTTTTTGCTATTAGATTTTAATGTTATGGTAGATTTAACATAAAATATGACTAAATGTTATAATTAATTGAGTAAATTTCCATTCCCTACTCATTATTTTTACTAAATTTCAATAGCTGTAAAAAGGGGGGGTGACCCTAGAAAGGAGATTTATTATAAGTTCACTCTAATTTTATCAAAAAACTACTAAATTTAAAAGGAATAAAAATAAATAAAATATCTCACAGTGATACTTTTATAAACATTCACCTGACTATTAACCTCAAAGAGTACATTTGCCCTGCTTGTAGTGTCCATACGTTTAGAATGCATGATTACAGAAACCAAGCCATTAAAGATCTAGCTTTTAAAATTATGTTAACCAGCGCAAAAAATAACTAAATCCCTATAGTTTTAATAACTATAGGGATTTAACTGGTGCGCTGTGAGGGATTCGAACCCCCGACCTTCTGATTCGTAGTCAGACACTCTATCCAACTGAGCTAACAGCGCGTATTTAATTGGAGGCGGCACCCAGATTTGAACTGGGGAATAAAGGTTTTGCAGACCTCTGCCTTACCACTTGGCTATGCCGCCATGAAATAAATGGTGACCCATCCGCGACTCGAACGCGGGACACCCTGATTAAAAGTCAGGTGCTCTACCGACTGAGCTAATGGGTCAAGCTGTTTTATTTAAGAACAAAATGGCTGGGATAGCAGGACTCGAACCTGCGAATGACGGAGTCAAAGTCCGTTGCCTTACCGACTTGGCTATATCCCAATGTCAATAATTTGTAATGGGGTGGATGATGGGATTCGAACCCACGAGTGCAGGAGCCACAATCCTGTGTCTTAACCACTTGACTACACCCACCATATAATTAATATATACACAAAATAAAATGGAGCGGAAGACGGGACTCGAACCCGCGACCCTCGCCTTGGCAAGGCGATGCTCTACCACTGAGCCACTTCCGCGAATTGGTGCGGGTGGAGGGACTTGAACCCCCACGGTCGCCCGCTAGATCCTAAGTCTAGTGCGTCTGCCAATTCCGCCACACCCGCGTGATTTTGAGGTTAAGTTCTAAGTTGAGGTTAAGATTTGAGTCATTCTCTGTAAGTTAAAAACTCCTAAAGATTTTACTTGTTTTCTTGACCCTGGTCTTAGGCTTCACCTGTTTTTCACTCCCAACCCTCGAACCCGCAACCTGCTGATTACAAATCAGCTGCTCTGCCAATTGAGCTACACCAGCATATTACCCACTTCGTCGGAAGTAATACTGTATAATTACAATCTTCCTGCCCTGTTTTTAGGTTTTGAATCTCATCTGCATTTTTTATTCCCATAACAGAATTATGGATAAATGGCGACCTGGAAGGGACTCGAACCCTCGACCTCCAGCGTGACAGGCTGGCATTCTAACCAACTGAACTACCAGGCCGCGTTTATTGGTGGGCGCAACAGGACTTGAACCTGTGACCCCCTGCTTGTAAGGCAGGTGCTCTCCCAGCTGAGCTATGCGCCCAATTAATTTGGTGACCCCTAGGGGAATCGAACCCCTGTTACCGCCGTGAAAGGGCGGTGTCTTAACCGCTTGACCAAGGGGCCAAAATGGTAGCGGGGACAGGACTTGAACCTATGACCTTCGGGTTATGAGCCCGACGAGCTACCAACTGCTCCACCCCGCGTTATTAGATGTTTTATATGGCTCCAGAGAGAGGACTCGAACCTCCAACCTACCGGTTAACAGCCGGGTGCTCCACCATTGAGCTACTCTGGAACATTCACGTCGCAACGACCTACTCTCCCGGGCAGTCTCCCGCCAAGTACCATCAGCGCTGAAGGGCTTAACTTCTGTGTTCGGTATGGGAACAGGTGTGACCCCTTCGCTATTGTCACGACATTTCTTGAAGGTAATGTAAAATGTAAAATTAAAGTCAAATCCTTTGTTTCCTAAGGTCTTTATGCTTTTCATCTTCCATTTTCAATTTTTCATTT